>NZ_JBHYUU010000065.1:0-37651 GCF_042749955.1 Kitasatospora sp. NPDC059462
CGGCCCCATCCCTCGGATGAAATAAAAAATTTTGAGGGTATCCCCCCCCGGGTCAGCGCCCCGGTACCCCCGCCGGGCCACGGCGCCAGTCCCCGCCCCGCAACCCCGGGGGCCTCGACACCGACGTCAGGGGCTAGCGCAGTCCGGCGAAGAGGTCGTTCTCGGGAAGCTCCGCGCCGGTGGTGTCGTGGACCCGGACGAAGGTCTCCACGCCCATCAGCTCGGTGAACCGCTCCTTGCCCATCTTCAGGAAGAAGATGTTCTCGCCCTGGCTGGCGTGCGCGGCCAGCGCGTCGAACTTCCGGCCGCCGAACCCGGTGGCGTCCACCCAGGTGGTGATCTCCTCGTCGGGGAGGCCGATCTCGGGCATCTCCGACTCCCCGGCCTCCGGCTCCTCCCACTCCGCGCCCAGCTCGCGCATGACCTCGCCGAAGCGCGCCATCATCGAGCGCGGGGCCGTCGTCCAGTACACCTTCGGCGCCGTGCCGGCCAGCTCCAGCGCCCTCGCGGTGATGCGGTTGGCCTGGATGTGGTCGGGGTGGCCGTAGAAGCCGTTCTCGTCGTAGGTCACCACGACGTCGGGCCGGTAGTGCCGCATCAGATCGGCGAGGCGGGCGGCCGCCTCGTCCACCGGCGTCGTCCAGAACGAGCCGGGCGCGTCATTGGCGGCCCAGCCCATCATCCCGGAGTCCCCGTAGCCGAGCATTTCGAGGTGGCCGATGTCGAGGACCTTGCAGCTGGCCTCCAGCTCCTGACGGCGCATCGCGGCGACGGCCGCCGGGTCGTGTCCGGCCTCGCCGGGCTTGACACCTCCCGGCCCGTCCCCGCAGGCGCCGTCGGTACAGGTGACGAGCACCGTGCGGATGCCCTCGGCCGCGTAGCGGGCGAGCACACCGCCGGTACCGGTGGCCTCGTCGTCGGGGTGGGCGTGAACGGCCATCAGCGTCAAGGGCCGGTCGGTCATGGGGCTCATCCTTCGGTCTGCCGAGTGTTCGGCCTCAGTCTGCGGCACGGGACCGACAACGGGGCGCCGTGCATCTGAACGACAGAGGGGAACGACGCGGCCGCGGCCCGCTATTCCGGGGAACCGCGCCGCCGCCGGGGACGGCGCGGTCCTGCAGACCCCGCGAGGGCTTCGCCCGGGTGGTTCGTGTCCCGCGCCGAGGGCCGGCACCACGACGTCGGCGCCCGAAGGGTGCGCGGGTGGCTCAGGACCCGGGCGGCAGGGTCCGCACGAAGACGTCCCAGGTGCCGTTGGTGTCACCGGGGACGATGTCGGAATCGCGTGATTCGAAGGCGAACGTGCGGCCGTCGCCGGTCAGCGCCGGCTCCCCGGGATAGCCGGCGGCCGGGTAGCCGTCCTTCGTGAGGGTCACCATCTGCCCCTGGCCGGTCTCCCGGTCCCACAGGAAGAGCGGGGCGATCGGCGTGTTGGGGCCGGGGGTGCCCGGCATGAGGAGCACGTAGCGGCCGTCGGCGCTGAGCGAGCCGAAGCTGGTGGGCCCGTTGAACGGGGTCGGCCGGGTGGTACCGGTCGCCATGTCGCGCACGAACGTGGTCGAGTTCTGGTCGTTCGCCGTCACCGGACTCGTGTCGGTGCGGTTGAAGAGCACCAGGTTGCCGTCCGCGCTCAGCGACAGCGGGCCGCTCAGGACCCGCTCCGGGGTCGATCCGTCCTGGGCGACGTCCACGATCTGCCGCCCGCCGGTGGTCCGGTCGACGAGGAAGACGTGCCCCTTCTCCGGGGGGACGGGCGGCGGGCCCCAGGGGACGGACTTGACGCTCGTGTAGGCGATGCGCTGCCCGTCGTCGCTGATGACGGGGCTGCCCACGTAGTAGGTGCCGGGCGTGGTGCTGGGGTGGCTCACCCACTGCGTCGTTCCGTCCACCAGGTCGCGCACGTACACCCGTGAGGCCTCGGCCGCCGTCGAGCCCGTGGGGCGGCCCACCGTGAACACGACGTAGCGGCCGGAGCCGCTGATCCTGGGGCTGCCCGTGCCGCCGCCGGTGAACTCGCCGAGGTCGAGGTCCACGCGCCGGGTGAGGCCGGTCGGCAGGTCGCGAACGTACAGGCCGGTGCTCGCCGCGATGACGATCCGGTCGCCCGAGGCGCTGATGTCGCGGACGTCCACCGGGACGCCGTCCAGGGTCACCCGCTCCACCGTGCCGTTCCACAGGTCGCGCAAGTACGACTTGAGTTGACGGGTCGGGACCGGATCGGGCACGAGGTTCGTCGCCCATGAGGTGAAGGCGACGTAGCGGCCGTTCCTGCTGATCAACGGGCTGAACGACCTGTCGTTGGCCTGTGTCCCGGCGGCGGTCACGCTGACCCGCACCGTCCCGGTCCCGCCGCCCCCCGGGTCGGCGCCCGCCGGTCCCGCCGGAACCAGCACCGCCAGCAGAGCGGCCCCCAGCACCCCCGCCGCGGGTGAAGTCCTTCGCATGTCCCCTCCCGACCGTTCGTCGCCCCGGCCCGTGCCGAGGCACCCTGCGATGGAACCGCGTCGGCCCGGCCCGGGCAATCGGACCGATGACGTACAACCAAGGACACCCTCCGGGCGTCCCGGCCCGGCCGACCGGGCGGGCATTCACCCTTCCGGCCTATTGGGCGAGATGGTTCGGGGTCGATATATTTCCCGTATCGGGATGTTCCCCGCGAACCCGCGCACACGGGACCCGTGCCCGGCACCGTCACCGCGACCCCCGGAACACGACCTTCCGGAACGTGACCTTCCGGAGCGTGCACCTCCGGACCGTGAACCTCCGCCGTCCCGATTCCACCGGACCGACCCGACGCCCTTCCCGGGGGCCGCGCCCCCGACGACCACGGGACTGCCCGCCCGCCGCTGCGGATGCCGACACGCCGCCCCCGGCCGGAAGTTCCGCGACCAACGGATCACCGCCGAAGAGCCGTCCGCCCCTGCGCGCGCGGACGTACCCGGGCCCGGCCGCGGTCCGGCACGCACCATCCACTCGGGAGGAACCATGAACGCCGCCGCCGGCTGGAACGACATCCTGGTCCGCGACAACTTCCCGGACGTGGGGCAGACCCCCACGTCCGACCCCGTCTGGGAGTCCCCGGACATCATCCCCTTCGGCAGCGACATCCTCGACTTCGGGCTGCTGGAGTCCAGCTACGCCGGGCCCGACCTCGGGCTGGGCCACCCCATCGTGTACGGGCAGCTCAACCGCATCTACGTGCGGGGGAAGAACCTCAGGACCGGCTGTCCGTCCTCCGGGAACGTCAGGCTCTACTACGCCCCCGGCGGGCTGCTGCTGGACCCGCGGGCGTGGACCCCGCTCACCGCCGAGGGCGGCGGCACCAGCGTGCCGCTGACCGTGCGCGGCGGCGGGAGGGAGGTCCCGCCCGGTCAGATCTGCGTCAGCCGCTCCGCCTTCCTGTGGCCGAGCAGCAATCCGCCGGGCCACTACTGCACGATCGCCACCGTGGACACGCCCGCCCACCCCGTGTCCGCCGTGCTGCCGACCTTCGGCTCGCTCGTCGACTACCTGAACTGGGTCAGGTACAACCCCAACGTCGGCTGGCGCAACATCGATGTGATCCCGTGTCAGCGGACCAGGTACGTCCTCTCCGACCTGGCCGTCTGCAACCTGAACAACACCCCGACGCGATTCGTCTTCGGGGTCTCCGGCACCGACCTGCCCGCCGGAACCGCGACCTTCTCCAACACCGACCAGCAGGCCCCGTTCAGCCTGACGGCGCAGATCTACCCGCCCGGCACCGACGAGGGGTACACGCGCTCGGTGCTCCTGCCCGCCAACTACTCCGGCACGGTCACGGTGGTGGTCCGGTTCGACCAGCCCCTCCCGTGCGACGCCCGGATCGTGCTGCGGGCCTACAACCCGGTCACCGCCCACGCCGGAGAGCGCGAGCGGCGGCTCGCGGTGCCCCTCACCGGTGTCCCCGGGCTCGCGGACGCCCTGTTCCTCGAACTCGGCGCCTACACCTTCGTCGCCGCGCCGGACGGCACGTGACGGCCGGTCCGGCGGCCCGGGTCGGCCGACGGGCCGTCCGGGCCCGCGGGCCCCCGGCCGTGCGGCACGCTCCGTCGACGTACGAGAATGTCCCGGTGAGCATTTGGGAAACACTCAGCTGGACCGAGGACGGCCAGGAGCACCGTGCCCGGTGGCGGTCCGAGAACGGAACGCCGGCCCCGAAACGGGTGCAGGTGGCCGATGACCGGATGACCGCCGACGCGGCCTTCCGGCTGGCCTGCGAGGGCACGGCGTTACTCTGGCGCGGCGACTACCACAACGCCCGGCAGCTGCTGTCGGCGATGAAGCGGCGGGCCGCCCGCAAGCCGCCGCGGACCGGCTCGACCCCCGCGGAGACCTTCCACCTCCACCGTCAGGCGCAGTCCCGGCATGCCCGGATCCTCGGCATGCTGGTGGTGCCGGTGGACCGCGGGCACATCGTGCCGCTCCGCAGGTCGCCCGACGTGCGCAGCGCCTGCGCCGAGGCCTTCGGGCCCGCCGAGGAGTCCTACGTCGTCTCGCTGCGCGAACTCCTCGGCGTCATCGGCGCCCACGAGTGGTCCCGCAAGGGGGTTCCGGTCCCCGCGCTCGGCGAGCGGATCCACCCGCGCTACGGGGTCTTCTCCCCGGTGCGTGGCGAGTACGTCGACCTGGTCGCCCGCGCCCCGCTCCCGTCGGCCGAGTCGGCCTTCGACATCGGCACGGGCACCGGCGTCCTCGCGGCCGTGCTCGCCCGCCGGGGCGTGCGGCGCGTCGTGGCGACCGATCAGAGCGCCGCCGCGCTGGCGTGCTCCCGCGAGAACCTGACCCGGCTCGGGCTCCTGGACCACGTCGAGCTGCTGGAGGCGGACCTCTTCCCGCCCGGGCGCGCCCCGCTGGTGGTGTGCAACCCGCCGTGGGTGCCGGGCCGGCCGACCTCCCCGGTCGAGTACGCGGTCTACGACCCGGGCAGCCGGATGCTGCGGGGGTTCCTCGCCGGGCTGGCCGGCCATCTGGAGCCGGGCGGCGAGGGCTGGTTGATCCTCTCCGACATCGCCGAACGGCTCGGGCTGCGCTCGCGCGCCGAGCTGCTGGAGCTCGTCGAGGCCGCGGGCCTGCGGGTCCTGGACCGGCTCGACACCAGCCCCGTCCATCCGCGCAGCCGGGACACCGCCGATCCGCTGCACGCGGCGCGGGCGTCCGAAGTGACCTCACTGTGGCGGCTGGTGGCCGCGCCGGCCACCGCGACCGCGGACTGATCCGGAGCGGGGCGGGGGCGCCGTCGGGCAGCACCTCCGCCCCACCCGTTCACCGGGGCGCGCCGCGCTCCGAGCGCCAGTCCCCGAACAGGTCCGGGCCGAGCAGGCTCAGGCAGGACTCCAGCTCCGCCGTGATGCTCTGCAGGTCGCCCTCGGCCCGGCGGAACCAGATGCGGGTGGCGACCCGTCCGATCGCCCCGAAGGTCGCGACGAGCACCCGCGGGCGCGGGTCCGCTTCCGGGTCGATCCCCTCCCGCCGGGCGACGACCTCGACCAGCCGGTCCTCCATGTCCTCGGTCCGCCGCAGGTGCTGCGCCAGGAGACCCGGTGTGCGCTCGATGAGCTGCATCATCGCCATGTGCAGGGTCGGGTCCACGCCGTCCAGCTCGCCGCTGTGGACCTGCTGGAGGACGGCGTGGAACGAGCCGCGCATCGCCTGCAGCGGGAACTCGTGCGCCGGGCGTGCCTCCAGCGCCGCGAGGAAGGCCTCGTCGATGGCGGTGATCGGGCTCAGCGCCACCTCCTCCTTGCTCGCGAAGTACCGGAAGAAGGTGCGCTGGGAGACGTCGACCTCGTCGGCGATCTGGTCGACGGTCGTGTTGTCGTAGCCCTGGAGGATGAACAGCCTCAGGGCTTCCCTGGCGAGTTCGTCGCGGGTGTTCTGCTTCTTCCGCTGGCGTCTCCCGGCCTGCGGCGGTGACGCCACCGACTCCGTCTGCGGCACGGCCGCTCCTCCCTGCTACGTGCTGATCGTCCTTCACCTCCCAGTTTAGGGGACGGCAGCAGTGACTGACTCATGCCTGTCGTTGACATGTGTCAGCGACTGACATAGCGTCGGCGTCACACCATGTGCTCGCTTGAGCACTGATCCGATCCGACAAGCAGCGCCCCTGCGGCACAAAGGTTCTGACCATGACTCAGAAAGATGCACCGGCGTCGGCAACCCCCCGGGGGAATCCGTCGAAACTGCGGGGAAGGCCGTGGCCGACCCTGCTGGCCGTGGCCGTGGGCGTCATGATGGTCGCGCTCGACAGCACGATCGTCGCCATCGCCAACCCGGCGATCCAGCAGGACCTGCACGCCTCGCTCGCGGACGTCCAGTGGATCACCAACGGCTACCTGCTGGCCCTGGCCGTGTCGCTGATCACCGCGGGCAAGCTCGGTGACCGGTTCGGGCACCGGCAGACCTTCCTCATCGGCATCGCCGGCTTCATCGTGACCTCGGCGGCCATCGGCCTCTCCGACAGCGTGACGCTGATCGTGCTGTTCCGGGTCCTCCAGGGCCTGTGCGGCGCCCTCATGCAGCCCGCGGCGCTCGGCCTGCTCCGGATCACCTTCCCGCCGGAGAAGCTGAACATGGCGTTCGGCATCTGGGGCGGGGTGGTCGGCATCTCCACGGCGGCCGGCCCGATCATCGGCGGCGCGCTGGTCGAGCACGTCAACTGGCAGTCGGTGTTCTTCATCAACGTGCCCGTCGGCCTCGCGGCGCTCGTCCTCGGGCTGCTCATCCTCAAGGACGAGCGTGCCGAGCGCGCGCCGCAGAACCTGGACGTGCCCGGTGTCGCACTGCTCTCGGCGGCGATGTTCTGCCTGGTGTGGGGCCTGATCAAGGCCCCGGAGTGGGGCTGGGGCGACGCGCGCACGCTGGGCTTCCTGCTCGCCGCCCTGCTCGCGTTCACCGGGTTCGCCTTCTGGGAGAGCCGGGTGCGCGAGCCGTTGCTCCCGCTGCGGATGTTCCGCTCGGTCCCGCTGTCCGCCGGCACGGTGCTGATGATCCTGATGTCCTTCTCGTTCATCGGCGGCCTCTTCTTCGTGACCTTCTACCTCCAGAACATCCACGGACTGAGCCCGGTGGACAGCGGACTCCACCTGCTTCCGCTGACCGCGATGATGATCGTCGGATCGCCGGTCGCCGGCGCGGCGATCGGGAAGCTGGGCCCGCGGATCCCGCTGGTGGTCGGCATGGTCCTGACGGCGGTCTCGCTGTGGGGGATGTCCACCATGACGGCGGACAGCGGCATGGGGGTCGTGTCGCTGTGGTTCGTCCTGCTCGGGCTCGGGCTGGCCCCGGTCATGGTCGGGGCCACCGACGTCATCGTCAGCAACGCGCCCACCGAGCTGGCCGGGGTGGCGGGCGGTGTGCAGCAGTCGGCCATGCAGATCGGCGGCAGCCTGGGCACGGCCGTCCTCGGCGTCCTGATGGCCTCCCGGGTGGACACCGTGCTGCCCCGGGAGTGGGCCGACGCCCGGCTCGATCCGCTGCCCGCCGAGCAGGCCGGCCCGCTGGCGGCCGCGGCCAAGGTCGGCGCGGTGCCCCCGGCCGAGCCGGGCACGCCGCAGTCGACCGTCGACGCCGTCACCGGCGCCGTCCACGCGGCGTTCACCTCCGGGATGAGCCTGGCGTTCACCGTCGGCGGCGTGGTCGCGATCGTCGCCGCGGGTGTCGCGGTGTTCACCCGCAAGGCGCCGGAGGCCGCGGCCGGACCCCGGACGTCCGAGGCCGGAGCCCCGATTCCGGCGCAGGAGTCGAATTCCGCGAAGGTCTGATCCTCCGCATTCCCGTGGGGGTGTGCCGCCCGGTCCTCGCCGGGCGGCACACGCGCGTCGGGCCCCGAGTGGAAACCCGTTCCCGTCAGAACCGGTAGTCGAGGATGCGGTGCGCGAAACGCAGGGCCGGCACCCGCCCCGCCACCGCGCCGACCAGTCGTTCCAGCGGACTCGCCGTCCGGAGGTACGGCGAATCGTAGAGCGACCACTGTTCGACGAACCTCAACCCGGGCACCAGCCGTTCCAATTCCCGGGGATCGCCGACGCCCCAGTGGAAGCTCGCCCCCGTCGCGCGCAGGAGTTGTGAATACTTCGCGAATCCGAGGGTCCACGGCAGGACCGCGTCGAATATCATGCGGCCGGTCGGCAGGCGGTGGGTCAGACGCCTCAGCATCTCCTCCCCGTCGGCCTTCTGCAGATAGGGCGTCAGCCCCTCCGCGATGACCAGGGCCGGCCGGTCGTCCGGTATCTTTCCGAGCCATTCGCTCCGGGTGACCGAGGTGGCGATCGTGCGGTATCCCGGCGGTTTCGGATACAGCTGCTCGCGGAGTTCGATGACGTCCGGCTGATCGACGTCGATCCACTCGACGCCGGCCGGGAGGTCGAGCCGGAAGGCGCGGCTGTCCAGGCCGCAGGCCAGGTGGAGCACGGTGGCCCCGGTGGCCTCGTGCTCGATGAGGAATTGCCGCGTCCATTCGTCGAGTTTCTTTGCGCGAAATGTGACTGTTCGCTCGTCCTTCGCGCCGGTGCGCAGTCTGCGGAAGTCGTAGTCGAGGCGCCCGAGCACTTCCTCGGCCATGCCGTCGCCCAATACGGGGTCCGGCCTCCGATTGTCGATGGCTCTGGCCTGCAGAGTTGCGAGAAGCGTTTCCTGGGCTCCGGTCAATCGGATCGGTTCAACCATGCATCGAACGTACCTCACCCTTCACCGAGAACGTCAATATCGCGTTCCGCCGGCCGGTGATCAGCCGATTCCGGCCGGGCCCCGGGGAGTTCCGGCCAAGCCGGATATGAAGGGTCGATTATCCGCCATCCGGGCGGTGGGCGGACGGCCGGCCGGGGCCGCCCTCGGCTGTCGCGCAAGTGCCCATGATTCCGTGCGGCAAACCCCGAAAATGGCGTGTCCGTGCCAGCTTTATTGCCCGAACAAAGGGGGCAAACCGGGACATCCGAGGGAATGGCCGAACGCGCGTACCCCCGGCCGTTCTTGATTGACGGTCCCGACAGGCCCGTGATCTGCTCTGTGCTCGATCGAGATTGATCGGATCGAGGATCGTCCGGTCGAATTCGCCCCCCGAGGGGCCGTCGAGTCCCCCCTTCGCCCCCGGTATTCCGTGGCCTGCCGTGCCATGCCGAGCCGCTCCCCGACGGGATCGGAAGCAACCGCGCGACCCCCCAGGCCCGAACCCCCCGTTCCCAGAGCCCCGCCGCACCTCCGTGCCCGCCCCCGTGCTCCGGCTCCGCCACGACCGGCGCCGGCCCATGGCGGCTGCCCGGCGGCCCGCGGGGCGTGATGGATGGAGAGAGCCATGCCGCAGAACGCGCACGAGGTACCCGTACTGATCGTCGGCGGCGGACTGACCGGGCTGTCCGCCGCCCTGTTCCTCCGCCGGCAGGGCGTCCACTGCCTGCTGGTGGAGCGCCACCCCGGCACCACCGTGCTCACCCGCGCGTCGGGGATCAGCTCCCGCACGATGGAACTGCTGCGCGGCGCCGGCCTGGAGAGCACCGTGGCCGACCGCGCCCCCAAGCTGATCGAGGGCCATCGCTGGCGCGAACTCGGCCAGCCCGCCGACCAGATCCCGTGGGTCGTGCTCCGCTCGAACGGCGTGGCCGACCTGGCGAACGCCGTGATCGTCGAGGAGCCCTCGCTGGACGTGGGCCACCTCAGCCCCACCCGGCCGTACTGGTGCGGCCAGGACCGGCTCGAACCCGTCCTGCGGGACGAGGCGGTCCGGCTCGGTGCCGACATCCGCTTCAACACCGCGCTGGAGTCGTTCCAGGAGGGCGAGGACGGGATCAGCGCCGTGATCGTGGACCGCGCCACCGGCGACCGCACGACGGTCCGCGCCGACTACCTGATCGCCGCCGACGGCGTCCGCAGCCCGGTCCGGGAGACGCTCGGCATCACCCGCAAGGGCAACGGGCCGCTCGGCAGCGCGATGAGCGTGCTGTTCAGGGCCGACCTCGGCAGTTCCCTCCAGGGCAGGCGCTTCGTCATCTGCTACCTCCCCAACCCGGACGAGCCCGGGGTGCTCCAGATGCCGGAAGTCCCGGCGGTGCTCCAGCTGTTCGACGAGGAGCGGTGGATCTTCGGCTTCTTCTACGACCCCCGGGAGCACGCCGCGGAGGACTTCACCCCCGAGGACTGCGCGCGGATCATCCGCACCGCCACCGGTCTTCCGGACCTCGCCGTCGAGGTCGAGATGGCGCGCCCCTGGGAGATGTCGCACAACGTCGCCCAGTCCTACCGCACCCGCCGGGTCTTCCTCGCCGGCGACTCCGCGCACGTCCACCCGCCGGCCGGTGCCTTCGGCGCCAACGGCGGGATCCAGGACGCCCACAACCTGGCCTGGAAGCTCGCCGCCGTCCTCGGCGGCTGGGCCGGGGCGGGCCTGCTCGACAGCTACGAGGCGGAACGCCTGCCGGTCGGGACCGCCGTCGCGGACCAGGCGTGGATCCGGCACGTCTGGCGGCTCAACGACTCCCCGGAGCTGCGCCTCGCCCTGCGCGAGTCCACCCTGGTGAGCACCGGGTACCGGTACACCTCCGACGCGATCGAGGGCCCGGCCTACGACGAACCCCTCCCGCGCGAGCACGACCTGACCGGCCGGCCCGGCCACCGGGTGCCCCACGTCTGGCTGGAGCGCGACGGACGGAAGGTGTCGACGGTGGACCTGTCCGACGACGGCTACGTCCTGCTGACCGGCCCGGACGGCGCGGCCTGGGCCGAGGCGGCGGAGTCCGTCGCCTCGCGCACCGGCATCCCGCTGGCCTGCCACGTCATCGGCGGCGCGGACGGGTTCACCGACCCGGACGGCGCGTTCGCGAGGACCACCGGCCTGGGTCCGGACGGCGCCCTGCTGGTGCGGCCCGACGACTTCGTCGCCTGGCGGGCGGAGGACGCCTCGGTGGCCGGCCTGCTCCAGGAGGTCCTGGAGCGCACCCTGGCCCGGTCCGCCTTCTCCCGGACGGAGGGCTGAACCGCGATGGCGACCATCACCGCCCCGACCGAACTGTTCACGCTGGTCAACGTGTTCACCGTGGACCCGGCGGACCAGCAGCAGCTGTGCGACCACCTCTGCGCGGTGACCGAGGACCTCATCCGGCACCTCCCGGGATTCGTCTCGGCCACCTTCCACCTGGGGCTGGACGGCCGGACCGTCATCAACTACGCGCAGTGGCGCAGCCAGGAGGACTTCCGGGCGATGCATGCCGACCCGCGGCTGCAGGACCACTTCGACCACTGCCGCCGGGTCTCCAGGCCGGCGCCCGTCCTCTGCAGCGTCGAGCGGACCTTCGACGGCCCCGGTGCCGCCGCCGACGGCGCCGCCTGATCCTCTCCCGGCAGCACCCACGAGGAAGGAGCACCGACGTGGTGTACCGCGCCCTGATGGTCCTGAGGATGAAGCCCGAGGACGCCGAGCACGTGGCGGCCGCGTTCGCGGAGCACGACCGGACCAGCCTGCCCGACGAGATCGGCGTGAAGCGACGGTTCCTGTTCCGCTTCCACGACCTGTACATGCACCTCGTCGAGGCCGACGAGGACATCATGCCCAAGCTCTACCAGGCCCGGGAGCACCCGCTGTTCCAGCGCGTCGACCAGGAGGTCGGCCGGTTCCTCGCGCCCTACTCGCCGGACTGGCAGGAGCTCAAGGACTCCAAGGCCGAGGTGTTCTACGCCTGGGAGTCCGACCACGCGTAGCCGGCGGTCCGTGGGGACGCCCACGCCCCACGGACCCCGGTGCGCCGCCGCCCAGCAGGCCCCCACATTCGCAGAGGTGATGAGATGACAGCGGGAGCAGCAGCCAAGGTGTCCGCCGCCGACGTGCAGCCGAGCCACCGGCAGGGAGGTGCCACCCGGGCGCTCCTGACGCCGCGTTCGGTCGGCGCCACCGCCGGGTTCCTGGGGACGCACGACCTGGGCCCGGGGGAGTACATCAGCGAGCACTACCACCCCTACTCCGACAAGTACCTCTTCGTCTTCGACGGAGCGCTCGTCGTCCGCGTCAATGGCGAGGAGGTGGAGGTGCGCGCCGACGAGGCGCTGCTGATCACCCGGGGCCAGCGCCACCGGGTGGAGAACCGGGGTGCGGTCACCGCGCGGGCCGTGTTCCAGATCTCGCCGCTGGCCCCGGCGCCGTCGCTGGGCCACGTCGACACCGAACCGGTGCCCCACCCGGAGGCCGCGCCGCCGAGGGTCGGGGGAGTGGCGTGAGCACGCGGGAGCGCCGGGTCGCGATCACCGGCATCGGCGTCCGGGCCCCGGGCGGGGTGGGCACCCGGAACTTCTGGTCGCTGCTGACCGCGGGCCGGACCGCGACCAGGACGATCACGCACTTCGACCCCACCCCGTTCCGCTCGCGGATGGCCGGGGAGATCGACTTCGACCCGGCCGCCGAGGGCTTCTCGCCCGAGGAGACCGTCCGGCTGGACCGGGCGACCCAGCTCGCGGTCGCCGCCACCCGGGAGGCCGTCGCCGACAGCGGGCTCGACCTGGAGCGGCCGGCACCCGGCCGGATCGGCGTCAGCATCGGCAGCGCGGTCGGCTGCACCACCGGCCTCGACCGCGAGTACGAACGGGTCAGCCGCTCCGGGGCGTCCTGGCTGGTGGACCACACCCTCGCGGTGCCGCACCTGTTCGACTACTTCGTCCCGACGTCGATCTCCCGCGAGGTCGCCTGGGAGATCGACGCCCAGGGCCCGGTGACGGTGGTCTCCACCGGCTGCACCTCCGGGCTCGACGCGGTCGGCTACGGGGCGGAGCTCGTCCTGGACGGCAGCGCGGAGGTCGCGATCGCCGGCGCCACCGACGCCCCGATCTCGCCGATCACCGTCGCCTGCTTCGACGCGATCAAGGCCACCTCGGCCAACAACGACGACCCGGCGCACGCCTCGCGGCCGTTCGACCGCAACCGGGACGGCTTCGTGCTGAGCGAGGGCTCGGCCGTCTTCGTCCTGGAGGAACTCGGCGCCGCCCGCCGCCGGGGCGCCCACGTCTACGCCGAACTGGCCGGCTTCGCCACCCGCGCCAACGCCTACCACATGACCGGACTGCGCCCGGACGGCCGGGAGATGGCCGAGGCCATCGACAGCGCGATGGCCCGGGCCGGCTGCCGGGGCGAGGACCTGCACTACATCAACGCCCACGGCTCCGGCACCCGGCAGAACGACCGCCACGAGACCGCGGCCTTCAAACGCAGCCTCGGCCCGCGCGCGTACGAGGTGCCGGTCAGCTCGATCAAGTCGATGATCGGGCACTCGCTCGGCGCGATCGGTTCGCTGGAGCTCGCCGCCTCGGCCCTCGCGATCGAGTACGGCGTGATCCCGCCGACCGCCAACTACCGGGAGCCCGACCCCGAGTGCGACCTGGACTACGTCCCGAACACGGCCCGCGAGCAGCGGGTGGACGCGGTGCTGAGCGTGGGCAGCGGGTTCGGCGGCTTCCAGAGCGCGGCGGTGCTCCGCCGCCCGGTCGGGGCGGGCCGGTGACCGCCGCCGGTACGGCCGGCCCCGGGGCGGGCGCGGCCGTGGTCACCGGGCTGGGCGTGATCGCGCCCAACGGGCTCGGCGCGAAGGCGTTCTGGGAGGCGATCCTGGAGGGCCGCAGCGGGATCGACACGATCCGGCGCTTCGACCCGTCGTCCTACCCGGTCCGGATCGGCGGGGAGGTGCTGGACTTCGTCCCCGACGGCCTGCTCCCCAAACGGCTGCTGCCGCAGACCGACCGGATGACCCAGCACGCGCTGGTCGCCACCGACTGGGCGCTGGCCGACGCCGGTGTGGACCCGGCCCGGCTGGAGGAGTTCGGCGCCGGCGTGATCACGGCCGGCGGTTCGGGCGGCTTCGAGTTCGGCCAGGCCGAACTGGAGAAGCTGTGGGGAGACGGCCCGGAACGGGTCAGCGCCTACCAGTCCTTCGCCTGGTTCTACGCGGTCAACACCGGACAGATCTCGATCCGCAACGGTCTGCGCGGGCACAGCTCGGTAGTGGTGTCCGAGCAGGCCGGCGGACTGGACGCCGCGGCGCACGCCGTACGACTGCTGCGGGACGGCACGATCGGGCTCGCGGTGACCGGCGGTTTCGAGGCCTCGCTCTGCCCGTGGGGACTCGTCGCCCAGGTGCCGAGCGGCCTGCTGACCGAGGCCCTCGACCCGCAGCGGGCCTACCTGCCCTTCGACGCCGCCGCGGGCGGCTGGGTGCCCGGCGAGGGCGGGGCGGTCCTGATCGTGGAACGCGCCGACGCCGCCCGCGCCCGCGGCGCCGGCCAGGTCTACGGCCGGCTCGCCGGACACGCCGCCACCTTCGACCCGCGCCCCGGCAGCGGCGCACCGCCCGCGCTGGAACAGGCGATCCGGCTGGCCCTGCAACGGGCCCGGGTGCTCCCGGAGGACATCGACGTGGTCTTCGCCGACGGTGCCGGGGTGCCCCGGCAGGACCGGGCCGAGGCCGAGGCGCTGGCCTCGGTGTTCGGGCCCGCCGGAGTTCCGGTGACCGTACCGAAGTCGATGACCGGACGGCTCTACGCGGGCGGGTCGGCGCTGGACCTGGCCTGCGCGTTCCTGGCCATGCGGGACTCGGTGGTGCCGCCGACCGTCGGCACCCGGGAGGTGCCCGCGGACCTCCGCCTCGACCTCGTCCTGGAGCAGCCGCGGGAACTGCCCGTGCGCAACGCCCTCGTGGTGGCCCGGGGCAGTGGCGGCTTCAACGCGGCGACCGTCGTGCGGCGGCACCCGTGACCCGGGCCGCCGCGAGCCGGCCCGCCGTGACCCATCCGACATCCGAACGAACTGGAGGCCGACGATGAGTGCCATGACACTCGCGCAGCTGGTGGACATCATCAGGGACTGCGCCGGCGACTCGGACGAATTCGACCTGAACGGCGACATCGCCGAGATCGCCTTCGACGAACTGGGCTACGACTCCCTGGCGTTGCTGGAGATCTCCTCCCGGCTGCAGCAGGTCCACGGGGTGGAGCTGCCCGAGGAGGGGGTGCGCACCCCCGGGGACGTCCTGCGCCTGGTCAACGGGACGTTCGGGCGGGAGGCCGCCTGATGGCCGGACGCACGGACAACACGATCGTCATCGCCGCCCCGATCGACGTGGTGTGGGACCTCACCAACGACGTCGAGTCGTGGCCCGGGCTGTTCGCCGAGTACGAGAAGGTCGAGGTCCTGCGCAGCGACGCGGACGGCATCGACTTCCGGCTCACCACCCGGCCCGACGCCGAGGGCCGGGTCTGGCAGTGGGTCTCCCGCCGCACGCCCGACCGGGCGGCCCGAACGGTCCGGGCGCACCGGATCGAGACGGGCCCCTTCGCGTACATGCACCTGCACTGGACCTACCGGGAGACCCCCGAGGGCACCGAGATGCGCTGGCGCCAGGAGTTCACCATGAAGCCCGGCGCCCCCTTCGACGACGAGGGGATGACCGCCCACCTGAACGAGGCGACCCGGCGGAACATGGCGCAGATCAAGAAGGTCATCGAAGCGAGGACGACAGAAGGGACGGTCCCGGCCGTGGAGGCATCGGACGTGGCGACCATGGACCTGCACAGCCGGCAGCTCCTGCTGCTGGCCGGGGGCGGACGGCTGGCCCGGACCGTCCACGTCCTGGTCGAGCTCGGCATCGCGGACCTGCTCGCCGACGGGCCGCGGACCGTCGCGGACCTGGCCCGGTCCACGGCCGCCCACGAGCTGTCGCTCTACCGCGTCCTGCGGGCGGCGGCGGCCGTCGGCGTCTTCGCCGAGGGCCCGGCCGGGACCTTCTCGGCCACCCCGCTCTCCGACGGGCTGCGCTCCGACAACAAGCAGGGCGTGCTCCCCCTGGTGCGGTACAACAACCTGGACATCACCTGGCGGCCGTTCGACGAGATCCTGCACAGCGTCCGCACCGGGGAGCCGGCCTTCGACAAGGTCTTCGGCCGGTCCTTCTTCGAGCACCTGGAACGGACGCCCGCGGCCGGCGAGTTCTTCGAGCGGTTCATGATGCACTGGAGCCGCCGGCTCGTCCTGGAGGGGCTGGACGAGCTGCGGCTCGGGCGCTTCCCCCGGATCGCCGACCTCGGCGGCGGCGACGGCTGGTTCCTCGCCCAGGTGCTGCGGCGCCACCCCGAACTCACCGGCGTCCTGGTGGACCTGCCCCGGGTGGCGTCCTCGGCGCACCCGGTCCTGGAGGAGGCGGGGGTCGCGGACCGGGCCACGGTGGTCCCGGGCGACTTCTTCACCGACCCCGTCCCGACCGGCTGCGACGCCTACCTGTTCAAGGGCGTCCTGCACAACTGGTCGGACGAGCGGGTCGTCACGGTGCTGCGGCGGGTCCGCGAGGCCGTCGGGGACTCCGGCGCGACGCTCCTCGTGCTCGACCAGGTGATGGCCCCGGAGAACGAGTGGGACCACGCGAAGTTCCTCGACCTGGACATGCTGGTCCTCTTCGGCGGCCGTGAGCGGGTGCTCGCGGAGTGGCAGGACCTGTTCCACCGCGCCGGGTTCGAGCTGGTCAACGACCCGGGACTGAAGTGGACGATGCTGGAATGCCGCCCGAAGTGACCCGCCGACACCCCGAAGACCCGCGAGGCGAGAAGGTAGGGAACGACATGGCACAACCCTCTTCCGGCACCGCCGGGGGGCCGGGCGGGATCCTGCGCCTGATCATGGCCTTCTACGGCTCCCGCGCCGTCATCAGCGCCGTCGAGCTGGACCTCTTCACGGTGCTGGCCGACGGGCCGCTGACCGGCCCCGACCTGTGCCGCTCCGTGGACCTGCACCCCCGCGCGGCCGCCGACTTCCTCGACGCGCTGGTCGCCCTCGGCCTGCTGGAGCGGGAGCAGGAGACGTACCGCAACAGCCCCGAGGCCGCGCGATTCCTCGACCGCCGCAAGCCGGGGTACGTCGGCGGCTACGCGCGCCTGGCCGACGCCAACCTGCTGCCGCTCTGGTCCCGGCTGACCGAGGCGCTGCGCACCGGTGAACCGCAGGTCCCGACCGACACCGGATTCTTCGACCGGTACAGCGACAAGGAGGCGGCGCGCGGCTTCCTCGGCGCGATGGACGCGGTGAACAGCGGCGTCGCCCTCCGGCTGGCCGAGGCGTTCGACTGGAGCCGCCACTCCTCGTTCACCGACCTGGGCGGAGCCCGCGGGAACCTCGCCGCGACCCTCCTGCGCGAGCACCCCCACCTGGACGCGGTCTGCTTCGACCTGCCGGAGATGGAGCCCTTCTTCGATGAACACCTGGACGCCCTCGGGGCGCGGGGGACCCCGGCCCGGGTCCGCTTCCGGGCGGGCGACTTCTTCAGCACGCCGCTGCCGGAGAGCGAGGTCTTCGTCGTCGGCCACATCCTGCACTTCCTCGGCCTCGAACAGCGGCTGGAGCTCCTGGCCCGGATCCGCCGGGCGCTGCGGCCGGGCGGCGCCGTGCTGGTCTACGACCGCATGATCGACGACGACCGGCGGGGCCCCGCGCTCAGCCTGCTGGGCAGCCTCAACATGCTGCTGACCTCCACCGGCGGCCGGGAGTACACCCCGGCGGAGTGCCGGCAGTGGCTCCTCGACGCGGGCTTCGAGTCGCTGCGGACGGTGGCCCTGGGCGGGCCGGACACCCTCGTCGTGGGACACGTCGGCTCCTGACCCGCCGCCCCACCGTCCCGCCGTCCCGCCGTCCCGCCGCCCCGTTTCCCCGGGCCGACCGACCGGCCGGCGGGCGCCGCCCCCGTGCGCCCGCCGGCCTCCCCCCGTACTGCCGCCCCGGCCCGGCCCGGCCTGTCGGAAGGACCAGCCCCGTGAGCCCGCACCGGAAGTTCTCGTTCCGCCGGACCCTGTACGTCGGCCTGATCGCCCTCGGCTGGATGTGGGCGGCCTATCCGCTGCACCCGTACCTCCGGGACCTGCGCGAGGTCGGCCTGGCCCCCCATCCCCCCGCGGAACACCCCGAACTGCTCCGCCCCGACCAGCCGCCCACCCCCGAGGAACAGCGCCTCTGGCGCGCCCTCGGGTGGCAGCCGTGAGCCGGCCTCCCCGGGCCCGTCCCCGGGCCCGTCGCCGGGTCCGGGGACGGGCCGACGGGTCGTCAGGCCCCGTCCAGGTTCTCCACCAGTGCGGTCAGGAACTCCTCCGGCCGCTCCAGGTGCACGGTGTGCCCGGCGCCCTCGACGACCACCTCGCGCACCCGCCCGCCGGCGGCGGCGTAGCGGTCGAGGGCGGCCCTGGTCTGGGTGACCATCGGCTGGGCCGGGCAGGTCTCCGCGCCGGGCCAGCCCGGGATCGCGCCGAGCGCCCCGAGGTGGGCGAGGTCGAAGACCGAGGTGTCGGAGACGATCACGTCGGCGGCCCCGCGGATCCAGAGGATCGGCGGCTTCGGGTCGATCACCTCCAGGTCGTCGATCCGGAAGTGGGTCGGCGCCATCGAGTTGAGCACCCCGCGCTCGCCGGGGGCCGAGCCCGGCCAGGTGCCGCTGGGGCGGATGTCGCCGGGGTAGTGGTCCTCGCCGGTGCGGGTGGCCAGCATCGCGGCCACGTAGCGGTCCGGGTCGGCCAGCGGCTCGGCGGCGTAGGCGCTGTCCAGCACCGAGCGCGGCGCGAACGGTGACCCGGTGCCCGTCTCGCCCTCGCTCAGCAGCCGGACGAACTCCGGGGCCGCGCCGCCGGCGCCGGAGCCCGCGCCGTCGGGGGAGTTGAGCCTTCCGTCCGCCCCGTGGGTGCCGCCGAACCCGTACGGGGAGACCGGGTTGACCAGGGTGAGCGAGCGGACCAGCTCGGGGCGGTCGCGCAGCAGTTGCAGGGCCACCCCGCCGCCCATGCTCCAGCCGACCAGGTGCACCGGGCCGAGGTCCAGCGCGTGGAGGAAGGAGAGCAGGTCCTCGCTGTGGTCGCGCAGGCCGCGGGTGGCGTCCACCGGCAGCGGCTCGGTGCCGCCGAAGCCGCGCAGGTCGGGGGCCAGCGGACGGAAGCGCTCGGGCAGGCCCGCCATCGTCGGGTGCCAGAACACGCCGGAGGAGACGTTGCCGTGGAGCAGGACCACGGGCTCGCCCGTGCGGCCCTCGATCGCGGCGTGGTTCACGGTCAGCCGGTCGGTGGTGACCGGTCGGTCGGTGATCATCGGGCGGTCAGTGATCATGGGGCGGATCCCGTTCTCAGTTCAGCCAGCCGGCGAGCTGCGCGTTCGCCGCGCCGTCCCAGCCGAGTTGCAGGTGGTTGGCGAGGGTGATCAGCGCGGTGCCGCCGACGGTGGCGATGCCGGTGGTGTCCAGGGCGCTGGCCACGAAGACCACGCCGTCGCTGGGCGCGCGGTTCTCGTTGAAGATGCCGACGACGCTGGGCGCGCCGCCCGCCATGAGGTAGGTCGTCACCGAGGCGGGCACCCCGGCCTGGTGCAGCGGGGCGATCAGCGAGCCGGCGTCGATCGCGGCCTGGATGCCGCCGCCGTCGGTGTAGAAGCCCTGCCCGCCGTAGTAGGTGGTGTACCAGTCCTGCTGGGTCTGGTCGATGCCGACCGCCGAGTCCCAGCGGGCCAGCATCTGCCGCTGCCCGGGGTAGACGTCGTAGCCGCCCGAGGGGGCGAAGGAGAACTCCGGGTGCGCGGTGTAGGTGCCGTAGCAGGTCATCCGCAGGTGCGGCGCGGGGGCGTTGACCTGGCCGCCGCACTGCGGCCAGATGGAGAAGTCGTGCGCCCAGCCGTGCGCGAAGGGGTAGTCGTAGCCGCCGTTCGGGCCGCCGACGGTGACCAGCTTGCGGACGTCGCCCGCGTACGGCCGGCCCCAGGAGGGCTTGACCGAGGAGACGTAGGAGCGTGCGGACATCTCGCCCTTGCTCCAGCCCACCACGTCCACCTGGGGGACGCCGAGCTTGGCGCGGATCAGCGCGACGGCGTCGCCGACCGCCTGGGCCTGCATCAGGTTGTCGCCCTGCTTGTGCGCGAAGCCGACCGCGAAGACCCGGTAGCCCCGCCCGGACAGGTACTGCATCAGCCCGGTGTTCGGGCACGAGAGGGAGCCGCAGCCGTAGCCGCCGGACTCACCGGGGTTGGCCCAGGCCCGGTCGGGGTTGTCGTTGGCGCCGTGCACCAGCAGCACCGGGACCTGGTGGGCGCCGGTGTTCCAGCCCGGCGCGGAGTAGAGCAGGAAGCGGCCGGAGTAGGGCTGCTTGACGCCGCCGAAGAAGGTGAGCCGCTGGCCGTCCTGGTTGCCGCGGCCGTCCGGCGGGTACTGCTCCTGCTTGAAGCCGGGCGTGGTGTCGAGGTAGCGCTCGACGCGGTCCCAGCCGTTGGCGACGCTGCTGTAGGTCGCCTCCAGCGTCAGATGGGCCGGCACCGCCGCCGAGGCCGGCCCCGCCGGGAGGACCGCGCCGACCAGCGCGAGCACGCTCGCGAGCAGCCCGCCGAAGCCGCTGCGCCTCCCACGTCCGCTTCTCCACATGTCGCGTTCACTCCTCCACGCCGGGGTCCAGTGCGTGACACCCTATGAACGGCGGGGTCCCCTCCCTATGTCGGTGGCAGCCACCTCGGGCGTCCCGCTGTGGGCACCGGCCACCTGGCCAGGACGCGGTTGCCGCGGAACGCGTCAGCGGGCGGTCCAGCCCCCGTCCAGCGGGAGGGACGTGCCGGTGATGAAGCCCGCGTGCGGGCCGCAGAGGAACAGGGCGGCCCGGGCGACCTCCTCGGGCTCGATGAGCCGCTTGATCGCGGTGCGGTCGAGCATGATCCGCTCCACCACCTCGTCGGCCGGGATGCCGTGCGCGGCGGCCTGTCCGGCGATCTGGTCCTCCACCAGGGGGGTGCGCACATAGCCGGGGTTGATGCAGTTGCTGGTCACGCCGTGCGGCGCGCCCTCCAGGGCGGCGACCTTGCTGAACCCCTCCAGGGCGTGCTTGGCGGTCACGTACGCGGACTTGAAGGCGCTCGCCCGCAGTCCGTGCACCGAGGAGATGTTGACGATGCGCCCCCAGCCGCGCTCGTACATGTGCGGCAGGGTGCGCCGGACGATCCGGAACGGCGCCTCGACCATCACCCGCTGGATCAGCGCGAAGCGTTCGACCGGGAAGTCGTGGATCGGCGCCACGTACTGGAGCCCGGCGTTGTTCACCACGACGTCGGCGTCGTCCGGGAGGGTGTCCACCGCCTCCGGATCCGACAGGTCGACCACGTGGGCCGTGCCGCCGAGCTCCTCCGCGAGGTCCTTCGCGGCGGCGCCCGCCAGGTCGACGACGTACACGTGCGCGCCCGCCGCGGCGAAGGCGGCCGCGCACGCCCGGCCGATGCCGCCGGCCGCACCCGTCACCAGGACCTTCCGCCCGGCCAGGAAGCGGCCGTCCGGGGCGGCGGCCGGGCCGCCGGTGCTCTCGATGTTTTCCATGGCCGCCACGCTAGGAACCCGGGGATGACGGGCACACGTCCCGCGGTACCACAGTTGCACCCCCGATGGTGGTGGCCGCCACCACAGCGCCGCGCCGGCCCCGTCCGCGGTGCCGCCCCGTCCGCGGTGCACCCGGATCACCGCAGCCTTCCGGCCGCGCGGTCGTTTTCGGCCTTCGTCGGACCTTCGGCGGTTCGTGCGACGTTCGATTCCCTATCCTCGTGCCCGGCCGCGGCTCCCCGGAGCCGGGCAGCACACGCGCGGAATTCCCGCTCCGACCACCCACGATGGGGGAATCCTCATGCCGATGCCCAAAGCCCTCCGCCTGCTCGCCGCCGGTGCCGCGGCGCTGCTCCCGTTCACGTTCGCGTCCGACGCGCACGCGGCGACGTACCTGCAGACCATCGCGCTCTACAACGTCACCACGGCGAAGTGCGTGGACCTGCCGGGCTACTTGTGGAACCCGCTGGACACCCCCGTCAGCCAGTACTCCTGCCAGACCGGCCGGTGGGACAACCAGATGTGGAGGCTGGAGCGGACCCGCACGGTCGACGGGCGGCCGCTCTACCAGTTCGCCAACGACAAGAGCGGCTACTGCCTCGACCTGCCCGACTACGGCGCCGCCCCGCTCGGCGCCCGGGTGTCCGTCTACACCTGCAACGCCAACCCCGAGTACGACAACCAGGAGTGGTACCTCGTCGACGTGGTCGGCAACGGGGGCTACGAGGTCGTCAACTACAAGAACGGCCTCTGTCTGGACGTCGCCGGCTGGGCCGGCGACCTCAGCGACCGGGCCAACGACCTGCCCCTGACCGTGTACACCTGCTACGACAGCTCGTGGCGCGGCGGCGTCTACGACGGCTACGACGACCACGTCTGGCGGTTCGCCGGCTGATCGGACACCGGCCCGCGGGGTCAGGAGGCGGCGCCGCGCGCCGCCTCCGGCTCCGCCACCAGCCGCCCGCCCCGCTCGTCGGTCCGGCCCGGGGCGGCGGACCCGCGCGCCGGACCCGCCGTGACCGTGGCGTCCCCGCGGCGAACCACCCTCCCGTCCCTCGGCCCGGCGGGGCACGCGGGTGTTCGCGGCCGGGGGACCCTCGTCCGCTACGCCCCGGCGGACTCCGGCACCGGGGCCGTCGGGGCGTCCGGAGCCCGGCGGGCCGGGGGTGTGGTGGAGTTCGGCCGGGTGCGCCGCACGCCTGCGCCGCCGGCCGGCGCCGTCATCAGCTCGCGCAGCTGACCGAGGGGATCCGGGCCGCAGATCCGGACCACCACCGTCTGCGCGCCCGCCTCGCCGAGCTCCTGGAGCGCTGCCGCGGCCTCGGCCGCCGTGCCCCCGGCCGCGAAGGTCGCGGCCTCGTCGCGCCCCAGCCACCGCGCGTGCCCGGCGACGGCCTCCCGCAGGGCGGCGGCCGCCGCGTCCCCCACGCCGAGGAAGGTGAACACGGTGACCGTGTGGTCCGGGCCCGCGCCGCCGCGCTCGGCCGCGGCGCGGACCGCGCGGAGGTCCTCCGGGCCGTGGCCCTCGGCCACGAGCGTGCCCTGCGCGGCCCGGCCGGCCAGTTCCAGGGACTTGGGCGAGACGACGCCCGCGATCACCGGGGGAATCGCGTCCGGCGCGGGCGGGTGGACCAACTGCACTCCGTCGAGCTGCAGTTCACGTCCGTCCACGGTGACGCGCTCGCCGCGCAGCAGGCCCCGCACCGCGGTGAGGGCCTCCTCCAGCAGCGCCAGCGGTGAGCGCGGCGCCACGCCGGCCTGACGCATCCACTCCCGCACGCCGTGGCCGATCCCGGCCACCAGCCGGCCGGGGAAGACCCGGGCCAGGGTGGCCACCTCCATCGCCAGCAGCGCGGGACTGCGCAGCGGTGCCGGTGCGATCCCGATGCCGACCCGCAGCCGCTCGCTCGCCCCGAGCGCCACCGCCGCCGCCGAGACCCCGCCGTTCCACCCCAGGTCCTCGACGACCCACAGGTCGTCCACCCCCAGTGCCTCGGCCTCCCGCGCGAAGGCGGGCAGCCCGGCGGGGTCCCAGGAACGGTCGAACATCACACCCATGCGAAAGGCCGTCATGACCGGCCAACCTACCTCCCTCGCGCACCACCGGTCGCAGGGGTCGGTCCGCAGCTCTCGAACGCGCCCCGCGGCGCGAGCGCGTCGAGCCGTTCCAGTGCCGCCGGCGCGGACGGCGAGGGGTGGGCGGCGAGGTGGGCCCTGGTCGGTCCGGGTCCGCGGCCGAGGAGGGGCTCGATCCCGATCGAGCGCGCGGCGTCGAAGCCGGCCCCCTTCGCGTCCCGGACGAGGAGGGCGTCGCCGAGGTCGCCGCCGGTGAAGAGCCGGACGCAGCAGGGTTGCATCAGCTCGGTGTCGCCGTCGTCCTGAGCGCGCACGCGTCCCGTGTCCGCAGCCCGGGGTGTCGGCGCGGCCGACTTGCCCGTGCGTGCAGTGGTCCTTCGTCTGCGTGCACGGGTTCCGCCCGCCGCTGTCCCGGGCGGGGCCGGCGAGGGCCGCCGGGGGGCCCGGCGTCGGTGCGACCGGCCCGCCGTGCAAGGCGGCCGGCCGGCGGGCGGGGCTGCGGTGAACGCGGCTCCCGGGCCCTCCTCCGGTGGCATGATGCGGCTCGCACGGGCCCGGACCTGCGGGCCGACGAGGGTGAGGAGCGGAGCAGCGTGTCGTTGGAGACGTCGGGGGCGGCGCCCGCAGACGGGGCTGCGCACTACACGACCGAGGGGCTGCCGGTGTCGGGCCGGCGGGCGTACTGGCGTGAGGCGCTCTCGCGGACGTTCGGATCGGTGGACATGAAGGTGCCCGAGGAGGTCCGGCACGGCTCGATACGCACCTCGCTGCTGGGCCCGCTCCAGGTCGTCACCGTGGAGGGGGATCCCCATCAGGCGCAGCGGACCCGGCGGCTCATCGCGGGCAGTGACAACGAGGAGTTCGTGGTCGTCAAGTTCCTCAGCCGGGGTGCCGTGCGCGTCGAGCAGGACGCCCGGGACGCCTGCCTGGAGGCCGGCCGGCTCTTCGTGTACGACATGGCGCGGCCGGTCCGGCTGACCGTGCCCGAGCGGTTCCGCACCGAGTCCCTGGTACTGCCCCGCCGGGCGCTGGGGCTGGGCGAGTCCGAGCTGCGGCGGATCACCGCGCGGCCGCTCGGCGCCGACTCGCCGCTCGGCCGGCTGGTTCCGCCGCTCCTGTCCCACCTCGCCGACACGGCGGACGCCTACCGGCCGCAGGTGGGGGCGTCGGTCGCCCGCCACGCGGTGAACCTGATCCGGACGCTCGCCGACGAGCACCTCGGCGTCGATCCGCGGGACACGCCCGACGCCCCCCGGGCGACCCTGCTGCGGATCCAGGCCCACATCGGCGAGCACCTGACCGACCGGGAGCTCACCCCGGAGGCCATCGCCCGCCACCACCACATGTCCGTGCGGTACCTGCACAAGCTCTTCGAACGGGAGGGGCTCACCGTCCGCCGCTGGATCCAGCAGCGCCGTCTGGAGCAGTGCCGCCGCGCCCTGGGCGGCCGGCAGGAGCGGGGCAGCAGCATCGCGGCCGTCGCCCACCACTGGGGCTTCGCCAACGCCTCGCACTTCAGCCGCTCCTTCAAGGCCGCCTACGGCCTCTCGCCGCGCGAGTGGCGCGACACGGAATCGCGGACGCCGGCGCAGCTGCCGCAGAGATGAATCGGCGTCAATTCCGCTCCATGATCACCCGCTTGTCGGGACTGCCCTAGGCTTCGGCCCACGAAGGCGGATCATCGCCTGAACGATGAGAGCGGGAATGACAGCAACAAGTGAAGAGATGAACGGCGCCGCACGCGGGCCGGGCCGGCGGTGGGCGGTGCGGGTCGCCGTGCTGGCCCTGGGGACCGGCAGCTGCTCGATGCTGGCGGCTCCGGCGGCGTACCCGCAGGCCGGGGACGGCTCGGTGACGGTGCGGGTGGTGCGGGCGGTCGGCACCACCGGAGTGTGGAGCCCGGTGCTGGAACCGGGCATCGGCGGGGTCACGGTGACCCTCACCGGCGACGACGGGGCCCGGACCAGCGGAGTGACGGCCGCCGACGGCACGGTCACCCTGACGCCGGGCCCGGCCCGGTCCGCCGGCGGCAGGTACCGGGTGCAGGTGGTGAACCCGAAGCCGGGTGTGCTGTTCCCGGCGTTCGCGTCGCGGGAGGGCCTGGACGGTGGACCCGACCGGCTGAGCAGCAACGAGGAGTTCGTGGACCTCGGCGGCGGCCGGAACGTCGCCCTCACCACGGGCCTGTGGAACCCCGGCGACTACTGCCAGAAGAACGCGCCGCTGGTCACGGCCTGCCAGCCCGCGACGAACGAGACGAAGAACCCGCGCACGCTGGTGACGTTCCCCTACGGCGCGCGCGGCGAGAACACGGACACGACCGACCTCTCCACGAACGCCGAGACCGGCACCGTCTACGGCATCGGGTGGAGCAAGCCCGGGAAGCGGCTGTTCAGTTCGGCGCTGGCCAAGCGGGACACGGCGTACGGCCCCGGCGGTCCCGGCGCGGTCTACGTCATGGACGTCACGGGCAGGACGACGTCGCTGTTCACCACCGTCCCGGACGCCGGGGCGTCGGTGCACGGCGTCGGCGCCGCCGACGACGCCTTCCTCGCGGCGCCGGGCAAGGAGAGCCTCGGCGCCCTGAAGGTCTCCGAGGACGGCCGCGACCTGTTCGTGGTCAACCTCAACAACCGCCGGCTGTACCGCTACGACGCGACCGCGGCGACCGCGGCGGCGCCGGAGGCCTCCTACGCCGTGCCGGACCCGGGCTGCCCCTCGCCGGTGGACTGGCGTCCGTTCGGCCTGGGCATGCAGGACGGCGTCGGCTACCTCGGCGGTGTCTGTTCGGGCGAGTCGACCGGGAAGGTCTCGGACCTGCGCGCGGTCGTCCTGCCCTTCGACCCGGCGACCGGGGCCTTCGGCCCGGCGGTGCTGGACCAGCCGCTCGATTACCCCCGCGAGATCAGTGCCAAGGGCCTCTGCCCGGGGGCGGGCTGGTTCCCGTGGACGGACACCATCCCCGCCGAGCAGAACGGCAAGGCCTGCACCGGCACCGGCTTCTACGCCAACCCCGAGCCCGAGCTGGCCGAGATCGCCTTCGAGACCGACGGCTCCATGCTGCTGGCCTTCCGCGACCGGCACACCGACAAGGCGACGGCGTTCCCGCGCACCGGGGACCCCACGACCTACCACAGCTTCGCCTCCGGGGGTGACCTGAACAAGGCGTGCCGCTCCGAGGGCGGGTACGTGATGGACACCAACCTCGGCTGCGGGTCGACCACGCGCGGGACCAGGTTCTTCAGCGTGGGCACCTACCAGGGCTACCACCCGAACGCGGCCTACGCGGGCATGGCGCTGTCGAAGGTGGAGGACTCCGTCGCGATCTCGGCGGTGGACCCGACCGACACGGCGTGGGTCGTCGGCACGATGTTCACCAAGCGTGACGGGACCAGGGCCGCCGGTTCCGGTCTGGGCCTGAACACCTCGACCGCCAGGCCCGCCTTCGGCAAGGGCGCCTCGATGGGCGACCTGGAGGTGCTCTGCGACCAGGCGCCGCTGCAGATCGGCAACCGGGTCTGGTACGACGCCGAGCGCCGGGGCGTGCAGAGCCCGAGCCAGCTGCCGGTGCCCGGTGCCACCGTCAACCTCTACGACGAGTCCGGCAAGCCGGTCGCCTCGACGAGGACGACCGCGCGCGGTGAGTACTACTTCGACGACTCGAACGTGCCCGGAGGCCTGAAACCGGGGACCACGTACACGATCCGGATGGACAACCCGGCGGACTACGCGCCGGGCGGGCCGCTGTACCGGTGGGTGCCGACCGAGGCGGGCGTCGGGGACAACCGCTTCGTGGACTCCAAGGGCATCGTCCCGCCGGGCGCCCGCTACCCGGAACGGACGCTGACCACCGGCGGGCCGGGCGAGAACGACCACACCCTCGACCTCGGCTTCCGCCGGCAGGAGGGCGCGGTACGCCTGGTCAAGCACGACCAGGACGGAAAGCCGCTGGCCGGGGCGGAGTTCGCGCTGTGGCGGGAGACGAACGGCACCGACGGGGCGCAGACCTCCGGGACGGCGCCCGACACCCGGGTCGGTGAACCCTGCACGACCGGGGCCGACGGCGTCTGCACGGCCACGGTCGAACCGGGGACGTACTACTGGCAGGAGGTCGGCCCGCCCCGGGGCTACGCGGCTCCGGACGATCCGGTGTCCGGTCCGCTGGTGCTGGACTCCGGGAACCTCGACGCCGGGGTGTCGGTGACCGTGGTCAACCGGCTGCTGCCCGTGCCCACGCCGACGGCGGCCCCGTCGCCGACGCCGACGGAAGCGCCGGTGACGCCGACGACGCCGGCACCGGTGGCGGCGACGACCCCGGCGACCCCGGCGGCACCGGCCGCGGCGGTGACCCCGGTGGCGCCGACGACGCCGGGCGCACCGCGTGCACCGGGGGCGCCCACCGCCGCGCCCGGCGCGCACCTCGCCAGTACCGGCCAGGACCAGGTCGTCCCGCTGGCCGTCGCGTCGGTGGCCTGCGTCGCCCTCGGCTGGGCCCTCGTGGAGCTCCGCCGGCGCAGGGCCCGGAACCGCTAGCCGGGCCGCCCTCGGGACGTCCAGTGGCGTCCCGAGGGCGTCCCGAGGGCGTCCGGAAGCGTCCGGGAGTGTCCGAGACGGGGCCCGACCCGTTGTTCCGCACCGCGCCGGCTGCTGAGGTTCGGGGTGTTCCCGGGGCCGATCCCGGGGCGGAGCCGACTGTTCGGAGGAGCACCATGCGATTCACCAGGACCGGCAAACGCGTCGTCGCCGCCGCGATCGCCACCGTGGCGACGGGCGTGATCGGGGTCGGGACCGCGTCGGCGTCCCAGACCGCCGAGGGGCAGTGGGCCTTCGGTACCGGCGGCTGCGTGGCGATCGAGGACGTCCAGCTCATGAGCGACCACCACGACTACATGAGGATCATTCCGACCGCCAATCCCGGCCACTGTCTGTTCGGCGTGTTCGACCGCAACGCCTGGAAGTGGCTGGGCCCCGCGGGTGCGACCCCCAGCAGCAACCCGTCCCAGTGGTGGTACGACGGGCCGGGCCAGAGCCTGGAGGCGTGCCTGATCGACACGGCCAACAACAACACCTGGGCGTGCGGCCCGATCAACTGAGCCGGAGCACGGTGCGACGAGCGTGGTGGGAGCGGGCCCTCGCGGCCCCTCCCGCTGCTCGGCCCGGTGACCCGGTTCCCGCCCCGGCCGGTTCCGCGGCCGGGGCCCGACCTCGCGACAGGAGGAGCACGGTGCGCATCATCACCACCGCCGGGCGTTCGGCGGCCGTCGCCCTCGCCGTGGCCGCCCTCGGCCCGGGCGCCACAACCTCGGCCCGCGCCGTCCCGATCGGCGGCGGCACGACCGTCGTCAACGGCGGATGCTCGGTGCGTCTGACGCTCACGGGCGGCGGCGTCGTCGTCCGGTCGACCGTCGACAACGACACGTGCACGCTCACCGTCATCGACACGACCACCTCGACCCGGTACGTCTCGGGCCCCCTGGGCAACGGCGTCCAGGTGGTCGTGGTGGGGACGGGCGACGAGCTGACCGGGTGTCTGCTGAGCCGCACGACCGGCCGGCAGGTGTGCGTCCCGGTCACCTGAGCCCGGGGCCGGGACAGGCCGGCCCCGCGACAGCCCGGCCCGGGACACCACCCGGTCACCGCGACAGCGCGTCGAGCAGGGCCCGGGCCTCGTCCGCCTCCGGCACGCCGAGGGCGGTGTGGATCCCGACCGCCTGCCGGGCGTGCTCGCGGGCGGCGTCGGGCTCGCCCAGACGCCGGTGCGCGCGCGCCAGCCCGAGGTGGATGCGGCCCAGGTTGTACCGCTCACCGGTGTGCGGCAGGAACTCGAACGCGGCCCGGTAGTGCCGCAGGGCGCTCGCCGGAGCGTCCATGGCCAGCAGGGCGTCGCCGAGCAGGGTGTGCGACTCGGCCTGGCCGAAGGTGTCACCGAGGTCCCGGAGCAGCTCCAGGGCCTCCTGGTACAGGTCGAGGGCCTCCGGGTGGCGGTGCAGCTTCTGCTGGTGCTCGCCGAGCTGGTTGAGCGCGATGGCCACGCCGAGGCGGTTGCCGGCCCGCCGCTGGAACTCCAGCGCCTCGCGATGGTGCTCCAGGGCCTCCGTCATCCGTCCGAGCCCGGTCAGGACGGGGCCGAGGTTGATCAGGGCGATCGCCTCGACCGCCGGCTCGGGCAGCTCGCGGCCGAGCCGCAGCGCCCGACGCTGGTGGTCGAGGGCCTCCTCCAGACGGCCCGTCCGGGCCAGGGCGAGGCCCAGGTTGGTCAGGACGTGGGCCTCGCCGTTGCGGTCCCCGGTGCTCCGCCGGATCTCCAGGGCCCGGTGGAGGAGGTCGAGCGCCTGCGGGAGCTCGCCGAGCTGGTAGTGGACCAGCCCGAGGTGCCGCAGCGCGGCGGCCTCGCCGGCCGGCTCGCCGAGCTGCCGGGCGGCCCGCAGGGCACTGACGCCCAGCCCGCGTGCCTCGTGGGCGGGCATGCGGCGCTTGAGGTGGCGCCAGAGGATCGCCGGCAGGTCGGCCGCGTACCGCGGCAGGCCGGCGTCGGCGGCGTGCCGGGTGAGCGCCAGCAGGTTGGCCTGTTCCCGGGCGAGCCAGTCCGCCGCGTCCGCCGGGTCGGCGAGGACCAGGGGGGTGCCGGCGGGCGCGGGCGGGCGCGGTCGGTGCCGCCGTTCCAGCGGGGCCAGCAGGTCCATCGCCGAGGCGGCGGAGTGCCGGTAGTGGTCGAACAGCCGGACGAGCGCGGCGCGCCGGAGGGGCTCGGACTCCTCCCGGGCCAGCAGTTCACCGGCGAAGGCGCGCAGCAGGTCGTGGAAGGTGTACCGGAAGGCCGTGTGCTCGATCAGCAGATGGTGGTGGTGCAGCGACTCCAGGAGCTCCTCGGCCTCCTCCGGCGGTGCGTCGACCAGGGCGGCGAGGGCGTGCGGGGTGACGTCCTCGCCGGGGTGCAGCGCCGCCAGCCGGAACGCGCGCCGCTGCGCCGGGGCGAGGGAGCGGTAGGAGTCCACGAAGGCCGCCGCGACGCTCCGGTCGTGGTGGGAGAGCTCGGTCAATAACTTCTGCGGACGCCGGATCCGCCGCAGCAACTCGACGGGCGTCCAGGCGGGGTGGTGGGCCAGCCGGGCGGCGGCGATCCGCAGCGCCAGCGGCAGCCGTCCGCACAGCGTGACGATCTCGTCCACGACGGCCGCGTGGCCGGCGACCCGGTCCCGGCCGGCGACCCGGGCGAACAGCTCCACGGCCTCGTCATGGCCGAGCACGTCCAGGGAGACGCCGACGGCGCCGTCCAGCCCGGGCAGCCGCCGCCGGGAGGTCACCAGCACGAGGCAGTGCGGGCCGCCGGGGATCAGCGGACGGACCTGCTCGGTGTCGACGGCGTTGTCCAGCACGACCAGGTAGCGCCGGTCCGCCGCCCGGCTGCGCCACAGCTGGGCGCGCTCCTCGGTGGCCGACGGCAGCGCGGTCTCGCTGACGCCGACCGCCCGGAGCAGGCTCGCCAGCGCCGCGCCCGGGTCGAGCGGCCGTTGGCCGGGGGTGAAGCCGCGCAGGTCGACGAAGAGCTGGCCGTCGGGGAACCGGCCGGCGAGGGCGTGCCCGACGTGGACGGCCAGGGCGGTCTTGCCGACACCGGCCATGCCGTCGATGGCCGAGATCACCAGCGGCCGGGCCCGGGCGCCGCCCGGTCCCGCGGCCAGGGCGAGCAGGCGGTCCACCTCGCCGCGCCGTCCGGTGAAGTCCGCGACGGCGTACGGCAGCAGCCGGGGAACCGGGTGATCGGCCGGTTCCCCGCCGGGTCGCGGCTCCGGCTCCCCGCGTGCCGCGGAGAGCAGCCGGTCACGGTCGGCGGCAGCCAGGCCCAGGGCCGTGGCCAGCCGCGCCACCGAGGACAGGCGGGGCCGGCGCCGCCCCGACTCCAGCACGCTGATCGCGTGGGCCGAGACGCCCGAGCGTTCCGCGAGCTCCTCCTGCGTCCACCCGGTCGAGTGCCGGAACCGGCGCAGCAGCGTTCCGAAGTCCCCCAGCATGATCGCCTCCGATGGGTGGTCATCCGCGGGCACGACGAGGGCAGGGGCGGCCGGGCGAACGGCCGGGTGCCGGGACCGCGTCCCCCGTCGTGACTCCCAGGCTGTGGCCCTGACGGGCCCCTGACAACAGATCATCATAGAACGCCAAGCGAACGCCATGGAGCGGCCGGTGGGGGTTGGCCAGGATGGTCCCCGGCGCACGCGCCGCGACCGGACGAGGGAACCGGTCGGCCGAGGGGGGATCAGATGCGGGACATCACGGGGGACCCGGACCGGTTACCGGAACAGGCTCCGGCGACCATGCCCGATCCGGGGGGAGCGACCACGCCGCAGGAGTTCGTGGACCGGCTGCGGGCGGTCAAGGCGTGGTGCGGCAACCCGTCGCTGCGCGAACTGGAGCGCCGCACCGGTCTGCCGCGCAGTACCCTCGCGGGGGACATGAGCCCGCGGCGCAGCCGTCTCCCGCCCCTGGAGCGGGTGCTGGCGCTCGCCACCGCCTTCGAGGTGCCCGCCGGGGAACTCGCGCGCTGGCAGTCCGCCTGGCAGCGCATCCAGGTGCGGCAGCAGTCGGCGGAGCCGCCGGTCCCGCCCGCCGCTGCCGAGCCACCGGTGCCTGCGCCGCCCGCTGCTGCCGGGCCGTCGCCCGTCCCCGTCCTCGTGCCGGAGCCGGAGCCGGAGCCGGTCCCGGAGCCGGTCCCGGGGCCGGTCCCGGGGCGGGCCGGGCGGGCGGACCGGCGGGCGGGACGCCTCCGCCTCGCCCGCCGGCGCCTGGTGCGGCCCGCGCTGTCGGTCAGCGGTCTGCTCGCCGCCCTGCTGACCCTGCCCCTGACCGCCGCCCCGGTCGCCGACGGGGGAGTCCCGGTGGCCGGCGAGCGACCGGTCCCCCCGGCCGGTGCGCGGCTCCCGGACCGGTGCGGCTACCTCGGCCGGGTCAGCGACAACGTGGCCGCCTCCCCGCTCGACGCGTCCGCCACCACCGGCGAGTCACTGCCGGTCAGGAGCCCGGTGGCCGCCGGGGACACCCTGATCGTCACCCTGATCCTCGCCGGAGCCGGCACCGGCCCGATCACCGTGCGCGACACGGCCGGGAACCGGTACCGGGCCGTCCGCGACGAGACCGCCGACGGCACCCGGCTGGCGGTCTTCGCCCTGTTCGACGCCCGGCCGCTGGACGTCCTGGACCAGATCACCTTCCTCTGGCCGCGCTCGACGCACGACTACACCGCGGTCGACGAGTTCCGGAGCGTCCGCTCCACCGGCCGGCCGGAGGCGTCGGACGGACGGCCCGTCGGCGCCCGGGGCGCGGAGCAGTGCTGACGGCCGGTCAGGGGCCGGTGCCCGGGCGGTGGACGGTGAGCTCGCCGTAGGAGGACAGGGCGCCGGCCGGGTCACCGGGCTGCTGCCGCAGGGTGGCGTCCAGGAAGGCGAGCGTGGCGCCGGCGACGATGCGCGCACCCTCGGTACGGCCCAGGGAGCCGACCAGCGAGGGCACCGGCGGCAGGTACAGCGGGCCGTCCATGAAGGTGAGGTGCGCGGCGCCGGGGACGGTGAGCCGGTAGCTCGTCGTGGTGTCCAGCGTGAGGACCTCGGTCAGCCGGGGGATGTAGCGCTCGTCGGTGCCCGGTCCGATGGCCTGGGTGAGCGCGAGCGCCGGCTGGTGGAAGGGGAGCCGCTCGGGGTCGCGCGGGTAGCCGTCGAGGTCGATGACGGCGGCGAACCGGGCGTCCTGGCGGGCCGCCCGGAGCGCGGCGGCGCCACCGAGGGAGTGGCCGGTCACCGCGGCCCGGCCGGTGTCCAGCCGGCCGGTCAGCGGGTCGTCGCCCTCGCCCCGGTCCAGCCCGACCAGCCGGGTGCGGACGAACCCGAGGTCCGCGGCCCGGATGCGGGCGGTCTCGGCGGCCCGCCGGTCGTCCTCGTCGTCGTCGCCGGTGGAGGCGACCTCGGTGGTGATCGTCCGGCCGTCGGCGAGGACGACGGCGGCGGAGTCGTACGGGTGGTCGAGGGCGGCCACCACGTAGCCGTGGCTGGCCAGTTCCTCCGCCCAGGCGGTGTTCTGGGTGCGCACGCCGCCCAGGCCGGGGGAGAACAGCACGACCGGGAAGCGCGCGCCGTCGCGGGCCGCCGGGGCGTCGGGAACGGCGTGGGTGCGGGCCCGCGGGACGCCGTCGACCAGGAAGCCGGGGAGGCCGGAGTAGCGCGCGAGGGCGCCGGCGACGGTGCGCGCCTCCTGCTCCGTGCGGCCGAGGTACCGGGCGCGCGGCGTGCCGGGCGCACTGTGCTGCGCGGGGTACCAGAGCTGGACCACGACGGTGCGCCGGTCCCCGGGGTCGGGGGTGGCGGTCTCGGGGCGGTCCTGGTCGGTCCACTGCACCACCCGGGTGCCGACCGCGAAGCGGCCGGTCGGCTCGGGGAACACCGGGACCGGGAAGGCCCAGGCGGCGGCCGGGGCGGTGGCGGTCAGGGCGACGCAGGCCAGCGATCCCGGCAGCGCCACCCACCAGCGGGCCCGCCGCGCCGGGCGCCGGCCGGTCCGGCGCCGGACCAGCGGGGCGAGGGCGAACGGCAGCGCCAGGGCGCCGCCCGCCAGGACCGGCAGCAGCTGCCAGCGCAGTCCCGTCACGCCCAACACCAGCGCGGACAGCACGAGGAGCGAGCCGGCCGCGACGGTGACGGGCGGTCGGGCGGCGGGCGGCAGCCAGCGCGCCGCCACCAGGGCGAGGGTGCCCAGCAGGGCGAGGATTTCCAGGGGGGACAGCTGAAGTCCCGTGATGAGGTCGGTCACCCGGTCATCGTCGGCGCCGGGGCCGGGCCGCCACATCGCCCCGGGGGCGCCGTCGCCTGACACCGCGGACGCGCTGCGGGCCGCCCTCCGTGCCACCGCGGTCGCAGGCGAACACGCCCGGACGGCCGGCGCTCTGCGACTCCGGTCGGTACCGGGACTCCTCCTGCGGTCGTACCCGGCCGCCCCGGCGTCCGACGGTGGACTCATGTGCGCCGCCGCACCGTGGGCCTACCGTGACAGGGCCGCGGTGCGCGCCGGCCGGTACGGGGCCGGTGCCGTCCGTCCGGGGCCCGGCTCCGGCCGTACGCGGCGGCGGCCCCGACCGGGGCCGCGACGACGCCCGACCGACAGGAACGTGTGATGACCGAGGCGGCCGTGGAAGCCCGCACCGCCCCGCCGGCCCGCCACCGGGACCGGCCGGCGCGACCGCCGGGCGCGGCCCGGCGCTGGGGCTCCCGGCTGCCGCCGGTGGTGTGGGACGCGCTGGTGCCGGCGCTGCTCCTGGCCAACGTCGTGACCACGCACGAGCCGTCCGGGCTGCCGCCGGCCGTTGCCCTGACGGCCGCCCTCACCCTGCCCCTGCTGTGGCGGCGCCGGGCGCCGCGCACGGTGTTCGCCGTGGTGGCCGCGGTGGCCCTGGTCCAGTGGCTGGTGGACGTCCAACTCCCCGCGGACGTCGCCCTGCTGGTGGCGCTCTACACGGTGGCCGCGCACTCGGGGCGGCGCGGCACGCTGCTCGCCGGCGCCGTCGTGGAGGCGGGGGTCCTCCTGGCCTGCCTGCGCTGGGCGCCGGCGGACGCGTTCCTGACCCCCTTCGTGGCGGTGACCGCGACGGCCGTCGCCGCCGCCGTCCTCGGGGTGAACGTGCGGACCACGCGCGCCTACCTCGCGGCCGTGGAGGAACGGGCCGCGCGCCTGGAGCGGGAACAGGAGCAGCAGGCGCGGCTGGCCGTCGCCGAGGAACGGACGCGGATCACCCGGGAGATGCACGACATCGTCACCCACAACCTGTCCGTGATGGTCGCGCTCACCGATGCCGCCGTCCACGCGCAGCACCGTGCGCCGCAGAAGGCGACCGCCGCGATGCTCCAGATCTCCGAGACGGGCCGGCAGGCGCTGACCGACATGCGGCGCTCGCTGGGCGTCCTGCGCACCGACGAGCCGGACGCGCAGCGCCACCCGTTGCCCGGCATCGGCCAACTGCGCTCGCTCGCCGACCAGATGGACGCCGCCGGGCTGCCGACCCGGCTGGAGGTGGACGGTGCGCACGGCGGCGTTCCCGCCACCGCCCAGCTGACCGTCTACCGCCTGGTGCAGGAGGCCCTGACCAACGCGCTCAAGCACACGCCCCCCGGCACCCGTGCGACGGTCCGGGTGGGGTGCTCGGCCGAGGCCGTCACCGTGGACGTCACCGACAGCGGGCCCCGCCCGGCGGAGCCCGCCGCCACGCCGTCCGGCCACGGCATCCCCGGGATGCGCGAGCGCGCGGCCGCCTACGGGGGGACGCTGCGGGCCGGACCGCTGCCGGGCGGCGGCTGGGGGGTCGCCACCCGTCTGGACCTGCGCAGCGGCGGGGAGGCGCGGGCATGACGATCCGCGTCCTGATCGCCGACGACGAGGCGTTGCTGCGGATGGCCTTCAGCACGGTCCTGGACGGCCGGGCCGACATGGTGCCGGTCGGCGAGGCGGCGGACGGCGCCGAGGCCGTGCGCCTGGCCCGGGAGCTGCGGCCCGACGTCGTCCTCATGGACGTCCGGATGCCCGGGACCGACGGGATCGAGGCCACCCGGCAGCTCGTGCGGACCTGCCCGCAGAGCCGGGTGCTGATCCTCACCACCTTCGACCTCGACGAGTACGCCTTCGCCGGGCTGAACGCCGGGGCCTCGGGCTTCCTGCTGAAGAACACCAGGCCCGAGGAGCTGCTCACCGCGATCCGCAGCGTGGCGGCGGGCGACGCGGTGGTCTCGCCGCGGGTGACCCGGCTGCTGCTGGAGAACTTCCGTCCGCACATCCCCGGCGGCGGCTCCGGCCGGGACGAGCGGCTGGACCGGCTCACCCCGCGCGAGCGCGAGGTGCTCGTCCAGGTGGGCCGCGGCCTGTCCAACACCGAGATCGCGGCCGCCCTGCACCTCGCGGAGGCGACCGTGAAGTCCCACCTGGGGCGGATCCTGCACAAGCTCGGGCTCCGCGACCGGATCCAGGCCGTGGTCTTCGCCTACGAGAACCGCCTCGTCCACCCGGCGTGACGCGGCCCGGGGCGGGCGGAAGCCCTGCCCCGGAGCGCCCCGGCCGGGGGCGGGCGCCCGGGCGGCGGGTACCCGGGCAGGCTCGCGGCCGGCGCCGGCCTCGGGGCGGTGACCGGGCTGCTGGGGGTCGGCGGCGGCTTCCTCGCGGTGCCGGCGCTGGTGTCCGTGCTTCCGGCTGCCGATGCGCAGGGCCGTGGGCACCGGTCTGGTGGTGGTGCTCGTCAACTCGGCCGCCGCGCTGGCCACCCGGCTGACGGTCACCGGCATCTCCCTCGACCCGGCGGTCTTCGGGCCGTTCGTGGGCGCCGCCGTCCTCGGCGCCTGGGACGGCAAACGGCCGGCGGCCCGGCTCTCCGGCGCCGCGCTGCAGCGGGCCTTCGCGTTCGTCCTGCTCGCGGTGGCCGCCGCCATGCCGGCCGGCGTCCTGCTCTGTCCCCCCGGAGGGACGAACATACATGGCGTGCCCCGCACCACCCGTCCCACCCCTGACCCCCAGGACGGCGCCGTGACCACCGAGCCCGGCCCCCGGCCCCTCACCCGCGCCGCGGGCAACCCGCTCTGGGCGCAGCTGCGCGCCGACCTGCTGCGCCGGCTCGACGCGGGGGAGTTCCGCGACGTCTTCCCCGGCGAGCACGACCTCGTCGCCGAGTACCGGGTCAGCCGGCACACCGTCCGCGAGGCCCTGCGCACCCTCCGCGAGGAGGGCGTGGTCAGCGCCCAGCGCGGCCTGGCCTCCAGGTTCACCGCGAGCCGTCCGCTGGAGCAGGACGTCGGCGAGGCGTACAGCCTGTTCCGCGCCGTGGAGGAGGTCGGTGCCGTGCAGCGCAGCGTCGTGCGCGCGCTCGACCGGCGCGCCGACGGCGTCATCGCCGCCCGGCTGGGCCTGGAGGAGTCCACGCCGCTGGTGTACCTCGAACGCGTCCGGCTGGCCGACGAGGAGCCGCTCGCCGTGGACCGGGTCTGGCTCCCCGCCGACCTGGCCCACCCGCTGCTGGACGTCGACTTCACCCGCACCGCGCCCTACGACGAACTCGAACGCCACTGCGGCAGCCGGATCTGCGGCGGCTGGGAACGCATCCGCGCCGTCGTCCCCGGCCGTGGGAGCGGATCCTGCTGGACTGCCCGGCGACCACCGCGCTGCTGGCGATCGAGCGGCTCGGCCGCGAAACCGGCGGGCTCCTGGTCGAG
>NZ_JBHYUU010000066.1:0-22215 GCF_042749955.1 Kitasatospora sp. NPDC059462
GCCACGGCCGCGAGGCCCCCCGGGGCCCGGGTCTGCGGGGCCGCACCCGGGATCGCCGACCGCCTCGCGCGCCGGCACTACGAGGTGGTCGCCGATCCCGAGGGCTTCGTGGTCGAGGGCCTCGACGGCCCGCTGCGCCCGGTCCCCCGGGGTCAGATCGCCAGGTCGCGGCGGTCCAGCAGGGCGAAGGCGGCGGCCAGCCCCGCCAGGCCGACGGCGGACAGGACGACCAGCGAGGACCATGGAACGGTGCCGCCGGCCAGCGCGTCGGCGGGCGTGTAGTAGTGGAAGGGGCTGAGGTACCGCAGCGGCGCGGCCGGCTTCCAGGCGAGGGCCACGAAGTTGAGCGCGAACCCGACCGCGCCGAGGGCGACCGCGGCCCCGACCACGTGCGCCCGGCGCCGGCTCACGGCCGAGACCGCCAGCACCGGCCCGGTCAGGCAGAGCGTGAAGCCGCACCCCAGCAGTCCGGCGGCGAGCACCCCGCCGACCGGGACGGCGGCCCGCAGGTCCGGTGAGAGCGCGACGCCGAGCGCCACCGTGGCGGTGGCCGCGGCGTTCAGCAGGACGGACGCGGCCACCAGCGCGACGGTCCGCTCGGCCAGCAGCCGGCGGCGGGAGACCGGACGGGTCATCAGCAGTTCGACGGTGCCGGACTCGACGTCGGCGGCGACCGCCGCCGCGCCCAGCGCGCCGATGGCGGTGAGCTGGAGCGCGATCCAGAACGGGTGGGTGAGCCCGGCGCCGAGCAGGCCGGGGTAGCTGGCGATGGAGACGTCCCCGTTGGAGCCGCTGAACGCCTTGAAGGCGTCCGGCGGGTTCGCCGTGCCGCCGAACAGGTCGGTGGGCGGCACCGTCCCGGTGATCACGACGATCAGGGCCTCGAAGACGACCATGCCGAGCACCAGCGACAGCAGCATCCGGCGCCGCCGGTGCAGGGCCAGCCAGACCAGGGGCAGCCGCCGGCTGACGGTGGCCCGGCTCATGACCGTCCCTCCGCGCCGGGGCCGCCGCCGGGTGCGGCGGCGGGCTCCTCACCGGTCCGGTAGAGGTCGAGGAAGGCCTCGTCCAGACCGGCCTCCTCGACGGTGAGGTCGCCCACCGGCAGGGTCGCGAGCAGGTCGCGCACCGCCGCCACGACGTCGTCCGGCGGCACCAGGAGTTCCACCCGGGGGCCGTCCCAGCGCGGGGACCAGCGCTCGGCCGTGCCGAGCGGCCGCTCGCCCCGCCCGTCGGCGAGCACCAGCCGGATCCGCCGGGCCCGGGCCCGGCGCAGCGCGGCCACCGACTGGACGGCCACCAGCCGCCCGCCGCGGATGATCGCCACCCGGCCGCAGGCCCGCTGCACCTCCGGCAGGACGTGGCTGGAGAGCAGCACCGTGCGGCCGGCCGCCGTCTCCTCGGCGAGGAGTTCGAAGAACACCTCCTGGACCAGCGGGTCCAGACCCTCGGTGGGTTCGTCGAGGACGGTGAGGGCCGGGCGGTGCTGGAGGGCCTGGACCAGCCCCAGCTTCTGCTTCATGCCGCGCGAGTACGCCCCGACCGTCTTATCCAGGTCGGCCCGGGACAGGTTCAGCCGGGTGCAGAGCTCGGCCTGCCGGGGCGCGGGGGCGCCCTGGAGGTTCGCCAGCAGGTCGAGCGTCTGACGGCCGGTGAGTTCGGGGTAGAGCCGCAGTTCGCCCGGGAGGTAGCCGACGGACGGCGCCACCCGGCGGTGGTCGGCCACCGGGTCCAGGCCCAGGATCCGCACCGCTCCGGCGCTCGGCCTGAGCAGCCCGACCAGACAGCGCAGCGTGGTGGTCTTCCCCGCGCCGTTGGGCCCGAGCAGTCCGAACACCTCGCCCGCGCCGATGTCGAGGTCCAGGCCGTCGATCCCGACGCTGCGCCCGTAGCGCTTGGTCAGCGATCTGAGTTCGATCACCGCCGTGCCCGCAGCGGACATGCTCCACCTCCCGTGGTGAGCGCGGCTCCATGGTTCCCCGTCCGGGCGGCGGCGAACCGGGCTGCCGGCTCCCCCACCCTGCCGTCCGCCGCAGCCCCGGCGCACGGGGCCGAACGGACCGCCCGCCCGGGCCCACCGGCCCCCGTGACCACGGCTGACCCGCCCGGGTGGACACCGGGCGGGCCGTGCCCCGGCGGCCGGGACGGGGCGGCGCCGCCCTGGTACAAGCGGATCGTGAGCGGCCGGCCGGGTGGGGACGCGCGCCGGGCGGCTGCCGGAGAGGCGGAGGAATGATCGTCGAGGATGTCAGGAGCGAGCCGGTCGCGGACGGCCGGCGGTTGTCGGCGGCGGTCCGGGCCGGGACGGAACTGCCGTCGGCCCGGCTGCACTTCACGGTGCCGGGCGGCGAGGGCGACTGGCTGCCCGAGCGCGGCGACGCCTTCCTCGCCGCGCTGCTGATGCCGGCGATGAGCCTCGGCGAGGAGCTGGTGGTCGACGCTCCGGTCTCCGCCCGGCTGCTGCGCTCGGCGCGGACCGTGGCGGCCGTCTACGCGGCCTGGTGGGAGCGGCTGCGCGAGGTCCGGGTGACGGCGGGCGAGGTCGACGAGGCGCGGCGCGGGCCGGCCGGCGTGGGGCTGTTCTTCACCCTGGGCGTGGACTCCTTCTACAGCCTGCTCGGGGACGGCGAGCGCCGCGCCGAGCCCGGTCACCGGCCGGTGACCGAGCTGCTGTTCGTCAACTTCGACCGGCACTCCGGCCCGGACCAGGAGCACCTGCTCGGCCGGGTCCGGCAGGTGGCCGCCGGGACCGGCTGCCGGGCCCTGGCCGTGGAGACCGATGTGCGCGCCTTCACCGCCCCGCTGGTCCGCTGGGAGGACTTCCACGGAGCGGCGCTCGCCGCCACCGCGCTGGCGCTGCAGGGCCTGCTCGGCCGCTGCCTGATCGCGGCCAGCTTCGACTACCGCCGGCTGCCGCCGTACGGCTCGCACCCGGTGCTGGACCACCTGTGGTCCACCGAGGCGCTGGAGGTCGTGCACGACGGCGCCGACGCCACCAGGGCGCAGAAGGTGGCGCGCCGGCTGGCGCACTCCGACCTGGCGCTGCGGAACCTCACGGTGTGCTGGCGCGACCGGCCCGGACGCAACTGCGGGGCGTGCGAGAAGTGCCTGCGGACCATGGTCGCCCTCGAACTGGCCGGGGTGCTCCCGCGCTGCGGGACGCTGCCCGCCGTGCTCGACCCCGACCGGCTGCGCAGCGTCCCGATGGGCACGGCCGACGCCCGGGACGCCATGCGCGAGACCGGGGCCGACGCCGCCGCCCGGGGCCGCCCCGATCTCGCGGAGGCGGCCGCGCTGGCGGCGGACGGCCACGGGCCGGTGCCCCCGGCGGCGGTGGCCCGGTGACCGGGGGCGGCCGGTGGGCCGACGACCGGCGCCGGCTCGCGCGGACCGTCCGCGAGCTGGTCGGGCCGCCGGGCCGCTGCGCGCTGCTGGGCTTCCCGCACTACGCCAACGTCGGCGACAGCGCGATCTGGCTGGGGGTGCGCGCGCTGCTCGCCGAACTGGGCGCCGAGGTCGTGTACACCGCCGACCACCACGACTTCTGCGAGGCGGCGCTCGCCGAGCGGCTGCCGAGCGGCACCATCCTGTTGACCGGCGGCGGCAACCTGGGCGACCTGTGGCCGAGCCACCAACGGATGCGCGAACGCGTGATCGGTGCCTTCCCGGGACACCGGATCATCCAGCTGCCGCAGTCCCTGCACTTCGGCGACCCGGCGGCCCTGGACCGGGCCCGGGCCGTCTTCGACGCGCATCCCGACCTGGTGCTGCTGCTGCGCGACGAGCCGAGCCTGCGCGCGGCCCGCCGCGCCTTCCGGACCCCCTCCGCGCTCGCCCCGGACTGCGCGTTCGCGATGACCGGCCTGCCCCGGCTCGCCCGGCCCGAGCGGCGGATCCTGTGGCTGCGGCGCGAGGACCACGAGTCGGCCGCCGCGCACGAACCCGGCGGCCCGCCGACGGACGCCGGGGTGCACCGGACGGACTGGACCGCGCAGGAGGGCGCCGACGCGGACTGGCCCGCCGCGCTGCGGGCCGTCCGGCAGCGGATCGCGAACGCCTCGGCGGAGGTCCGCGCGACGGCGGGCGACCGGGCGGCGGGCGACCGGGCGGCGGCTGAGCTGGCCGACGCCCAGGACCGCCATGCCGAACTCCAGCTCCGGCGCGGCTGCCGGCTGCTCGGCAGCGCCTCGGCGGTGGTCACCGACCGGCTGCACGGCCATCTGCTGAGCCTGCTGCTCGGCCTGCCGCACGTCGTGGTCGACGACCGGTACGGCAAGATCAGCGGCTACTGGCAGACCTGGGGCCACGACCGGCACCGCTCGGTGGCCCGGCGGGAGCCGGACGCCGAGCGGGCGCTGCGAACGGCGGCCGCCCTGCTCGCCGACCCGGCCACACCCCGGCCGCTCCGCACCGGCTGAGCAACATCACCCCGAGGCCGGACCCCCACACGCGCGGCCGAACACCAGCAACCCCGCGCCAACCGCACCGGCTCGGCCGCGAAGCCACCCGCCACCACCAGCACCGACGGCCGAACGCCGGACGGGCACTGCGGACGACGGCCGCCCTGCTCACCGACCCGGCCACACCCCAACCGCTCCGCACCGGCACCGGCGGGAGCCGGAGGCCGGGCGGGCACTGCGAACGGCGGCCGCCCTGCTCACCGACCCGGCCACACCCCGACCGATCCGCACCGCCTGAGCAACATCACCCCGAGGCCGGCTCCCCACACGCGCGGTCGAACGCCAGCAACCCCGCGCCGACCGCACCGGCCTCGGCCGCGAAGCCACCCGCCACCACCAGCGGCCGAACGCCGGACGGGCACTGCGGACGGCGCCCGCCCTGCTCGCCGACCCGTCCACGCCCAGACCGGTCCGCACCGGCACCGGCGGCCGAACGCCGGGCGGGCACTGCGGACGACGGCCGCCCTGCTCACCGACCCGGCCACACCCCGGCCGCTCCGCACCGCCTGAGCAACATCACCCCGAGGCCGGATCCCCACGCGCCCGGTCGAGCGCCAGCAACGCCGCGCCGATCGCACCGGCGTCAGCGGCGAAGCGGGCCGCCAGCACCGGCACCGGCGGGCGGTCGCCGGGCGCGTACAGCCGGCGGGCGAACTCGGCGCGCGCCGGGGCGAGCAGCAGTTCCCCCGCGGCGACCGACCCGCCTCCGACGACCAGCACCGCCGGGTCGAACACATTGGCCAGCGCGGCCAGGCCGACACCGGTCAGCGTGCCCACCCGGTCCATGATCTCCAGGGCCTGTTCGTCGCCGCCGCGGGCGGCGGCCGTGACGGCCGCGCCGGCGCCCGCCCGGTCCTCGCCGATCAGCCGGGCCAGCGGCGAGCCCGGCCGGGCCGCCGCCTCCCGCAGCCCGCGCCTGCCGATGGCGGCGCCGGACGCCGTCTCGCCCCAGCACCCGCGGTTGCCGCACTCGCACAGCGGCCCCCCGGGCTCGACGATCAGGTGGCTGGCCTCGGCGGCGAAGCCGTGCGCGCCGTGCAGCAACCGCCCGCCCACGACCACGCCGCACCCCAGACCGGTGCCGAGCGTCACCAGCACCAGGTCCGCGTGCCCGCGCCCCGCGCCGAGCCGGTACTCGGCCCACGCGGCGGCGTTGGCGTCGTTGTCGGTCACCACCGGCAGGCCGACGGCGTCCGCGATCGGCTCCCGCAGCGGGGCGCGCGCGAAGTCCAGCCCGGGGGCGAAGGCCAGTGCGCCGGTCCGGGCGTCGACCATCCCCGGCAACCCGACGCCGACGGCGACGGCCCGCTCGCCGCGCACCCTCGCCACCAGGGCGGCGACGGCGGCGACCAGCTCCTGCGCCGTGCGGCGCGGCGTGGCAGCGCGGGCGCGCGCCGCGACCGTGCCGTCGGCCGTGATCCGCACCGCCGCGATCTTGGTGGCGCCGACGTCGATGCCGACCGCCTCGGCCCGGGCCCCGGTCATGACCCCTCCGGCAGGACCACCCGGGCCGCGCCGTGCGCGGCGGCGGTGCGCACCTCGAAGCCGCCCGGCCCGCGGAGCGCGGACAGGTCGCACGGCCGGTCGGTGCTCAGCAGGTCGCTCCCGACCCCGACCCGGACCGGCACCCCGGCGCCGGTCCGCTCGTTCAGCCCCTTCACGTAGCACGCCCCGAGCCGTCCGCGCGCGACCTGGACGACGGCGCAGCCGCCCCCGACCAGATCGGCGGTGACCAGTTGGTCCCCGCACGCGGTGCGGGCCCGCAGCGGGCCGTCGGTGCGGTTGAACAGGAAGACGAGGGCCTCCTCGGGATCCCGGGTGACCCGGCGCAGTTCGAGCCAGGGCGCCGGTCTGCCCCGCACGGCGGCGGTGCGGCCGGCCGGCCAGTCCTCGACGGCCCGGCCGACGCTCCGCCCGCCGGGCGCCAGCGCGACCCCGCCGCTGCGCCGCGCGGCGTCGGCGAGTTCGGTGCAGGGGTTCAGGTCCTCGTCCAGGGACGGCAGTTCGCCCAGCAGGAGGAGCGCTCCGCCGTTCCCGGCGAACGCGGCGAGCCGCCGTTGCAGGGACCGTTCCATGAAGCGGGCCGAGGCGGTGGCCAGGGGCCCCGCCGTGGGGTCGAGGGCGCTGCGGCCGGTGAGTTCCGTCAGCCGGAAGGGCAGGTTGCGGTGCAGGCAGTGCGTGACGAAGGGCAGCAGGGTGCGGTCGGCCGACGGCACCGGCCGCGCGCCGTCGCGCGCCCAGTCCCAGGCGCCGATCGCCGCGTACGGCGGGTGCACGCCCCACCGCACGCCGGGCTCCGGACGCGAGAGGGCCAGCGCCTCCTGCCGCCCGGCCAGGAAGTGGGTCAGCACCCGCAGCGCGGCGAAGGCCGGGCCGGGGCCGGCGTCCAGCCGGACCGGGGCGCCGTCGCCGTAGGGCGCCCCGAAGGGCACGGGATCACCGGCCGTCTCCGTCAGCCAGGTGCGGTCCACCGCGAGGTGCGGGCCCCAGCCCTCGGTGGCGCAGGCCGGGTAGACGCTGATGCCGGTCGCCCCGCAGGCCACGCCGAGCAGGGTGCGGTGGACCGGGACCACCGGGAAGGCGCAGCCCGCCTCCGCCCAGCGCAGGCCCCAGTTCTCCTCGATGTTGGGGCCCGGTCCGGCCTTGGCCGCCAGGACGTAGCCGATCAGGGCCTCCTCGTCGGCGAGCACGTCGCCCGTCCAGCTGGTGTAGGCGCGGGGCAGGGCGGCGGCCGCGCCGATCCGGTTCCTGGCCAGCCAGGCGTCGTGGCGGCCGGCCGCCCGGCCCGGGACGCGCTCGGCCCGGGCCGGCGGCGCGCAGGTGGTGAAGACGGGGAGGTCCGGTGCGAGCGCCTCGGCCCAGCCCGCCATCCCGGCGGCCAGAACCTCGGCCGACCACCGGCCCCAGTCGACCTGGGAGCGGAGCCCGTCGGCGCGGGCCCCGGCCCCGGCCTGCGCGCCGGTGGGCGCGGCCGGGCCGGGGGCGAAGCGGGCGAAGCGGGCGAAGGCGTCGGTGCCCGGCGGCGCGTAGTCGAGCGCGTCGATCGGCAGCGCGCTCTCCCCGTAGTGCCCCTCGTTGCCGATCTGGGCGGCGACGACCGGGCCGCGCGGGTGGGCGAACGGGCGCAGGAAGCGGCCGACGGCGCGCAGCCAGCCGGTCGCGTCGGCGAGGAACGCCGGGTCCAGGGCGGAGGGCAGCGGGTACTGCTGGCAGGTCAGCGGCCGGCCGTCGGCGGACCGGGCGGCGGTCCGCCGGGGGTCGAGCGCGGGGCTGAGCCGGTCGGGCAGTCCGCCGTAGGGCAGTTCGGCGTGGACGAAGGGGCCCGGCTTCACCACCGCGAGCAGCCCGGCGGCCGCGACCAGGTGCAGGAAGCCGGCCAGGTCGCGGTTGCCGTCCCCCTCGAAGCACCACCGCCGGGCGCCGTCGGCCCCGGCGACCTCGTGGTGCCGCCAGGGGACGTAGCAGGTCACCACCTCGATGCCGGCCTCGCGCACGGCCGCCAGCTTGGCGGCCCACCGCCCGGGGCGGTCCCGGTAGTAGGGGTACTCGCCGGTGATCAGGAACCGGGGCCGCCCGTCCAGCCACAGCGTTCCGTCGACGAAGCGGGGCCTCACGAAGCGGGGCCTCGCGGGGCGGGGCCTCACGGGGCGGGGCCTCACGGGGCGAGACCCCCGTCGCCGGCGAGCAGGACCTTCATCGCGCCGTAGCCGGCCGCCGGCGCGAGGGCCAGCAGTGCGAGGGCCTCGGCGCAGCGTTCGAGCGGCAGCACATGGGTCACCAGTGATTCCAGCGGCAGCTCCCGCGCGAGGTCCACCGCCAGGGCGAAGTCCGCCGGCCGGTACGGTCCGGCGCCCACCAGCCGGACGCCCCTGGTCACCAGCGCCCGCAGCGGCACGGTGGCGACGCCGCTCTCCCTCTCCCCCATCACCACGACGGTGCCCCCGGCCGCCACCGCGCCGAACACGTCCCCGGGCAGCGTCCCGGTGGTGTCGATGGCCACGTCGGGCGGGCCCGCCCCGGCGGCCTCCTCGGCGGGCAGCACCCGGACCGTGCCCGGCAGCAGCAGCCGGGCGAGGGCCACCCGGCCCGGATCGCGCTCGGCCAGGGTGACCCGGGCGCCGCGCCGGGCCAGCACCAGGGCGCACAGCGCCCCGATCGGGCCGGCGCCGACGACGAGCACCCGGTCGTCCCAGCGCGGCCGGGCGGCCGCCAGGTTGTTCAGCACGCAGGCGAGCGGCTCCACCAGGGCCCCGCGCCGGTAGGACACCGAGGCGGGCAACCGGTGGACGAAGCGCTCGGGCACGACGGCGAAGCCGGCCATCGTCCCGTCCCGGTCGACGCCGACCTCGCGGCCCGCCTTCGCCCCGCAGTGGGCCGGCATCCCGCGCCGGCAGGGGCGGCACCGGTCGCAGTGGTAGGTCGGGTTGATCACCACCCGGTCACCCGGTGCCACCGAGCCGACGCCGGACCCGACCGCCGCCACCGCGCCGGCCGCCTCGTGCCCCAGCACCACCCCGCGCCGGGCGGGGAACTCGCCCAGCAGGATCGCCCGGTCCGTGCCGCAGATCCCGGTGGCCGCCACCTCGACCAGGACCTCGTCCGCCCCGTAGGAGGGGACCGCACGGTCGTGGATGCCGGGCACGCCCACGTCCTCGAACACGACGGCCTTCATCGCAGCCTCCCACCGGATCGTTCGTCAACGGTCCCATAGAATGTCCGCTATGAACCCATTCTGGCGGCCGAGCGGGTGGCCGCCCCCGCCGGACTCCCGGCTGAGGATCCTGCTGCTCGGTGCCTCGGGGTTCGTCGGCGGCGGCCTGTGGAGCCACCTGGCGTCCCGTCACGAGGTGGTCGGCACGTACGCCACCCGGCCGGCCCCGGGGCTGGTGCGGCTGGACCTGCGGGACGAGTCCCGGCTGGCGGCGCTCGCGGCCGACGGCTTCGACCTCGTCGTCCACGCGGCCGGCCTGGTCCCCCTGGAGCAGGCCGAGGCCGACCCGGAGCTGGCCCACCGCCTCAACGTCCGCCCCGTCGAGGTGCTGCTGGACGCCGTGCGCGGCTCGGCGGCGAAGCTGGTCCTGCTCTCCAGCGACAACGTCTTCGACGGCACCCGGGAGCAGTACACCGAGGCGGACCTCCGCGCCCCGGTGAACGTCTACGGGCGGACCAAGGCGGCGGCGGAGGACCTGCTGCTCGCCGAGGGCGGCCACCTGGTTGTGCGGATCCCGATGGTCTTCGGGCGCGGGCCCTGGGCCAACACCTTCCTGGCCCGCCTGGCCGGACCGGCCACCGCCGCCCGCACCGACCTGGTCTGCGCCCCCGTCTACCTGCCCAGCCTCGGCCCGGCGCTGACCCGGCTGTGGGACCGCACCGGCGTGGTGCACTACGGCGGCGCCGACGTGGTGACCCGCTACGAGCTGATGTCCCGGGTCCGGCGGGCCCTGGCGCTGCCGACCCGGGTGGTGCCCGCGGAGCACGACGGCCCCGGCTGCCGCCGGCCCCCGCGGCTGGTGCTGCGCAGCACCCGGCACGGCCTGCTGGGCCCCGGGCTGGACGAAGCGCTCGCGCACCTGGCGGCATGACTAGGGAAGGTGGTCGGCGACCAGGGCCAGGTGGCCCGCGACGTCCACGCCGCCGGGGCGGCCGAGCCGGGCGGCGAGGTCGTTGAGCAGCAGGGTGCCGATCAGGTAGTGGCCGAGCGCGAGTTCGGCGGGCGGGGAGTCCCGCCCCCGCAGGTCGGGTTTGGGCTTGCGGTCGGAGAGGCGGCACGGCGCCTCCGCCAGGACGTGCAGGGCGTGCGTCAGCAGCAGCCGGTCCCACCAGCCCGGGTCGTCCCGGAACAGGTCCGACAGGCCGTCATGGGCCGCCAGCCGGGGCAGGAAGCGGTGGATCGCCGCGCGGTAGCCCGGGAACACCGGGCGGCGGAAGCCCACCCGGTAGCCGTGCGCCGTCCTGCGCACCGCGAAGCCCGTGCGCAGGGCGGGATCCCAGACGGTGAGGCTGAACAGTGTCTTCGCCAGGTCGTAGACCGGGTCCCACGGCTCGACGGAGCCGCGCGGGTCGATCAGCCGGAAGTCCTCGGCCGCCGCGCCGGGGCGGGTGGAGAGCAGCACGTTGCGGGTGTTGGCGTCACCGTGGGCGGGGGCCATCAGCCGGGCGGGCTCCAGCCGGGCCAGCCGGCCCGCCAGCCGTTCCAGCACCAGCTGCGGGGCCTCGCAGGGGACGTCGTTGACCGTGAGCCGCCCGGCGCCCGTCAGCTCCGGCGGCAGGGCCCGGCGCAGCACGGGCAGCCGTCGCAGGAAGCGGCCCAGGACGACGTCCGCCAGGTGGCCGGCCGGGGTGGGGTGGGAGCGCACGGCGTACCCGTCCAGGACCAGGGCCTGGACGAGGGCGGTGTACCGGCGGAAGAACTCCCCGGTGCCCTGCGGCGACTCCCGCAGGGGCGCGGCCAGGTCCGCGGAGTCGTAGTACGGCGTCGTGCAGGCCGACCAGCCGTCACCGTCGAGGACGTGCGGGACCGGCAGGTAGTGCGCCGCCAGGCGCGGCGCCAGGGTGCGCAGCAGCTCGATCTGGCGCAGCTTGCGGCGGAAGGACTCCAGGTCGTGGCCGTCCACGGCGCCGGGGGCGGGCACCAGGACCTTGACCACCAGGCCCTCCCCGGCGGGGGTGAGGGCCCGGTGGACCCGGGCCGGGGAGCCGCCGTCCAGGATCTCCTCCCCGATCGTCAGGCCGAGGGTCCCGGCGACGGCCGCCAGGGCCGTCCGGTCGGTCCATCCGCCGGGCGGGCGCGGGGAGGTGACGTGCCGGTGGTCGGTCACCGCGTCCTCCTACCAGCGGATCGAGTCGATCAGCGCCGCGTGCAGCTGCGGGGTGCAGGCGGCGATGCAGGAGCGCTGGTTCAGCGGGCCGATGTCCAGCAGCAGGGTGTCGTGCAGCGGTTTGCCGTAGGCGTCGGTGATGGTGACCCCGGCGCGTTCCGCCAGGTACACGGAGGCGGCGATGTCGTAGGGGAACAGGTGCAGCACGCTCCCGTGGCCGACCCGGCGGAAGTCCGCCTCGGTCTCGGGACGGTCGCGCAGCAGCCGGTTGCCGATGTCGACGTAGGCGTCCATCTGGCCGGTGATGATCCGGGAGATGGAGAAGGAGGCGCTGTTGAAGACGTACACGCCGCCGGTGTTGGCCGAGGCGTCGATCAGGTGGCCGTACGACCCGATCATCAGCTCCGCCGGGTGGCCGTTGAACTCCAGCGACCAGAACATCCGCCCGGGATCGGTGGTGGCGGAAAGCCGGGGCACCGGGGCGGGGAAGCCGCCGGACTCGATGCCGGGCCCGTGCTCGTCGGCGTAGAGCCAGTGGCCGGTCTTGATCTCCTGGAGCATCGCGTGGCGGATGTCGCCGATGGTGGGCGCCTCGGTGAACGGGGCCGCGGCGATGGAGACGCAGGCCATCTCCAGGTCGGCGGCGGCGCCGCGGGTCCCGTCGATGGGGTCGATGATCAGCACGTGTCCGGGTGCGCGGCCGATGGTGCGCAGCCCCTCGCTCTCGGTGTAGACGGCCACCGGCTCGCCGCGCTCGCGCAGGAAGTCCCAGGCGGCGCGCTCCGCGAGCACGTCGACGGGGAACTCGGCGTCGCCGCCCTTGGCCGTCCCCGCCACGTAGCGGCTGCCGACCTCGTGCAGTCCCTCGCGCACGGCCGCCCGGATCCGCCCGGACAGCTCCTGGACGAGGCCCCTCATGAGACCGAGAGGAAGAGTCGTTCCAGCAGGTCGCACATCTCGTCCGCCTCCTGACGGGTCATGATCAGTGCCGGGCGGACCTTCAGCACGTTGCCGTGCCCGTAGAGCGAGGTCCGCAGCAGCAGTCCGTGGTCCATGCCGCGTTCGGCGAGGTGGTTGGTGAGCCGGGCGTCGGGGCGGCCGTCCCGGTCCACGACGTCGATGCCGATCATCAGCCCGACGCCGCGCACCTCCCGGACGAACGGCACCTTCGCGGCGAGGTCGCGCAGCCGGGTGAGCACGTGCCCGCCGACCTCGCGCACGTTCTCCAGGAAGCCGGGGCGGCCGATGATCTCGACGGTCTTCAGGGCGGCCGCGGCGGCCAGCACGTTGCCGCCGAAGGTGGAGTTGATGTGGTGTCCCTCCACCCCGGTCAGCCGCTCCTCGGTCAGGATGCCCGCGATCGGCATCCCCGCGCCGCCGAGGCCCTTGCCGAAGGTCATCATGTGCGGGGCGACGCCGAAGTGGTCGGCGGCGAACATCCGGCCGGTGCGTCCGAAGCCGGTCTGGATCTCGTCGAAGACCAGCACGATGCCGCGTTCCTCGCACAGGTCCTTGAGCGCCCGCAGGTAGCCGTCCGGCGGCACGACGTTGCCGCCGTTGCCGCTGATCGGCTCCAGCACCACGCAGGCCACCCGGCCGGTGCTCGCGTAGTCGATGAAGTCGTTGATCCGCTCGACGCACAGCAGGCCGCAGGTGGCCCGCTCCTGCCGGTAGAAGCAGCGCAGGCAGTGCGGGTCGGGGACGTGCACGACGCCGGGCAGGTGCGAGGGGAAGGGGGTGCGCCGGAAGGCGGCGCCGGAGGCCCCGATCATGCCGAGGGTCTGGCCGAGGTGGCCGCGGAAGAGGGTGACCACGTCGGACTTCCCGGTGTGCACCTGGGCGATCTTGACGGCGCTCTCGTTGGCGTCCGAGCCGCTCGCCGACTTCAGGTGCACCCGGGTGAGGTTCGCCGGCGAGACCTCGGCCAGCTTGGCCACCAGCGCGTTCAGCGGCTCGGTCTGGAACTTGGAGGTGACGTGGATCAGCCGGCCGGCCTGCTCGCGGACCACCTCGACGATCTCGGGGTGGGCGTAGCCCAGGCTCAGGTTGAACGTCCCCGAGGAGCAGTCGAGATAGCGCCGGCCGTCCTCGCCGTAGAGGTACACGCCCTCGCCCCCGGCCACCCTGAGGTCGTCCGGCCGGTAGTAGTAGTGCTGGAGCGCGGCCGCGGCGTCCCCGCCGGGCGGGGGCTCGGGAGCGGCGGCGGTTCGTGCCGCGGGGCTTGCCTGGCGCATCGGCTTTCCTCCGACAATTCCTGGCAGATCGACCTGCTCGAACGATTCGAACCGCAGATCCGCTTCCTGGAGATCGAGTTCGGCGGTCATCGCGTTCGGTACCGCGACGCACCGGATTCCGGCCCGTTTCGCGGCGCGCACGCCGTTGGGGGAATCCTCGAAGGCGACCGCCCGCTCGGCCGGAATCCCCAGCGAGGCGAGCGCCGCGACATAGAGGTCCGGCTCCGGTTTGGCGCTGGCCCGGTCACCGTCGGCGCACTGCACGGTGCTCCACCCGTCGGCGATTCCGCACTGCCGCGCATAGCGCGCGACCCATTCCCGGGTGGAGTTGCTGACGATCCCCCGGGAGATCCCCAGCGCGTCGACCGCGCCCAGGACCCGGTGCACGCCGGGCCTGCCGCACAGCCCGCCGAGCAGCTCCCGCTGCCGGTGGCGGACCCGCCGCTGCAGTTCGCGGCGGTCCGCCGTGCAGCCGGTGGCCCGTTCGAGCCGGGTCCACAGGTCGGAGCCGATCGTGCCGACGAGCGACGACCACACCTCGGCCGGGAGCTGGTGACCGAATTCCCGGAAGACCTCCGCGTGCGCACGGAAGATCTCGGCCTCCGGATCCCACAGCGTCCCGTCGAAATCGAAGAGAATCGCATCCACGTCCTTCACACGGACACCTCCGTCCAGCGGCGGCGAACGGCCGCGCGGCCAGGGGTTCGGGTACGGAGCCGAGGCGCCGAGCGTCCATCATCGCGTGGCCCACCCGGTCCCGCCATTCATGCTTCCCCCCACCCGGCGCCCGCCCCGCGGTTCGTCGGCGTACCCACGATCGGCGCACGGCTCGGTGCGTACCCGGAAGGACGGTGGTCGACTGGGAGCGAGGCCCCGGAGGGCCGCAGCGAGAGCCGAGGAGCGATGGACGAAGACAGCCGCCCCACCCGTACGACGGCCCGCTCCGGCCGCCCCCGGCCACGCGTGGCCGTGATGGGGCACGTCGAGTGGACCACGATCGCGGGGCTCGACCGGGTGCCCGGCGCCGGCGAGGTGGTCCACGCGCACCGGCTCTGGCAGGGCCCGGCCGGCGGCGGCGCGGTTGCGGCCGTGCGGCTGGCCGAACTGGCCGGGGACTGCGCCTTCTTCACCGCCCTCGGCGACGACCACGCCGGGCGGCGCTCGCGGGCCGAACTGGAGCACCGCGGCGTACGGGTCCTGGCCGCGCCGCGCCCCGGCCCCACCCGCACCGCCGTGAGCATGGTCGACCGTTCCGGCGAACGCACCACCGTGACCCTGGGCGAACGCCTGCAGCCGGCCGCCGAGGACCCCTTCGACTGGGCGCAGCTCGCCTCCCTGGACGCGGTGTTCTTCACCGCCGGGGACGCCGCCCTGCTGCGCCGGGCCCGGCGGGCGCGGGTCCTCGTGGTGACGGCGCGCGAGTTCACCACCGTGCTGGAGTCCGGCGTGCGGGTCGACGCGCTGGTGGGCAGCGGCTGCGACCCGGCCGAGCGCTGCGACCCGGCGCTGCTGCGCCGGCTGCCGGACCTGGTGGTCAGCACCGAAGGCCGCCACGGCGGCGTGTTCACCTGCTGCAACCAGCCCCCTCGCCGCTACCGGCCCGCCCACGCCCCGGGCCCCCTGGTCGACACCTACGGGGTCGGGGACAACTTCGCGGCCGTCCTCACCTACGCGCTCGCCACCGGCAGGACCACGGCCGACGCCCTGGACCTCGCCGCCCGGCACGGCGCGGCCTGCACCACCGAGCGGGGCCCCTTCACCGCCGGGCCGGCCCCTCGACGACCGGCGGCCCGGGTATGACGCGGCTGCTGCTCCTGTGGGACATCGACGGCACGCTGATCGACGGCGACCACGTCTGCGAGGCCCTCTACCCGAGCGCCTTCGAGCGCCTCACCGGCCGGCCGGCGCTGCACCGCGTCAGCATCGCCGGGCGGACCGAACTCGACATCATGGACGAGCTGTTCGCCCGGCACGGCGTCGGCGGGGTCGGCCCGGAGCGGGTCACCGCCGAACTGGCCGCCCGGCTGCGCGAACGGGCCGCCGAGCTGCGGGCCGCCGGACGGGCCCTGCCGGGGGCCGCCGAAGCCCTGCGGGCGCTGGCAGCGCGGGGTGACGTCACGCAGTCCGTGCTGACCGGCAATCTGCGGGCCAACGCCGAGCTGAAGCTGGGGCTGTTCGGGCTGGCGGAGTTCCTGGACCTCGACATCGGCGCGTACGGCGACGACGCGCGCGAACGGCCCGCCCTCGTCCCGGTGGCGCGGCGGCGCGCGGCGGCGGTGCACGGACACGCCTTCGACGCCGGGCGCACCGTCCTGATCGGCGACACCCCGCGCGACGTGGCCGCGGGACGCATCGGCGGGGCGCGGGTGGTCGCCGTCGCCTCGGGCGCGAGCAGCGCCCACGCGCTGCGGGCGGCGGGGGCGGACACGGTGCTGGCGGACCTCCGGGACACCGCCGCGGTGCTCCGCGCCGTCCGGGCGGCGGGGCCGGCCGCGCGGAGCCCGGGATGAGCGGGGCCGCCCGGCCGGTGCGCCTGGTCTCGGTGGTCATCCCCGCGCGCAACGCCGAGCGGACGATCGGCGGCCAGTTGGAGGCCCTGGGCCGGCAGACCTACCCGGACCCGTGGGAGGTCATCGTCGTCGAGAACGGCTCCAGCGACGGCACCCGCGGGCTGCTGCGGTCCTGGCAGCGGCGGATGCCCCGGCTGAGGGTGGCCTTCGCCGGGGCCGCCGGCGTCAACCGGGCGCGCAACATCGGGTGCCGACAGGCCGACGGCGAGTTCGTGCTGCTCTGCGACGCGGACGACGTGGCGGCGCCCGGCTGGGTGGCCGGCCTGGTCGACGCCCTGCGGACCAGCCCGGCCGCCGGCGGCGCCCTCGAACGCCGGCGGCTCAACGGGCCGTTGGCGCTCGCCGCGCGGCCGCCGAAGAAGGCCCCCGCCCTGCTGGACACCTTCGGCTTCCTGCCCTATCCGGCGGGCGCCAACTGCGGCTTCCACAAGGAGCTGTGGAGCCGGCTGGGCGGCTTCGACGAGAGCTACCGGGGCGGCGGCGACGACACCGAGTTCTTCTGGCGCGCCCAGCTGGCCGGCTACCGGCTGGAGTTCGCCCCCGACGCGGTCGTGCACTACCGGCACCGCAGCGAGACCCGGGCCATCGTCCGGCAGGCCTACGGCTTCGGGCGTTCGCACCCCAAGCTCTACCGCGAGTTCGCCGCCGCCGGCATGCCGTCCTCGCCGCTGGCCGACGCCGCCGGCGCCTGGTGGGGACTCCTGGCCCACGCCCCCGACCTGCTCGGCCCGACCGACCGGCGCGCCGCCCTGCTGGCCCAGCTCGCCCTGCGTGCGGGCCGCGCCGCCGGCAGCGCCCGACACCGCCGGTGCTACCTGTGAACCGCTCCCGGCCGTCCCCGCGCCGGAAGGCGGTCCACGCCCGCCCCGGGTGACCCGGCACCCCGCGTTCCCCGGCGGTGCCCCATCCGGCGCAGCCCGTCTGGCGACCGGTCGGAGCATCTCCGACTGTTGGCCTGTACCGATCGTTCGGGTGCGACCCCCGGGGTTCGCCCACCCGGGGCGGCCGGCCCCCACACCAGTTCGAAGCCCCGCGGAGGACGCATGAGCCCCACCGACCCCGGCCCGACCACCGACCAGGTCGTCGCGGCACCGACCTATCTGGCGGACATCCGCTTCTTCTTCCGCCCCGAGGACATCGATCACATGGGCCAGAAGGGGATCGAACTCGGCACCTACGACGGGGTGAAGGCCAACGCGCTCGCGATCCACGCCCAGACCGCTCCGCCGGACGCGCAGATGCCCCCGGACGCGGCGGGCAAGTGGAGCGCCGAACGCTCGCAGACCTTCCGCAACTGGATCGTCAACGGCTTCCCGCTCGGCACCGCGACACCGGCCGGCCCGCCGACCCCGGCGCCCACGACCCGGGTCCGCAAGGACGTCACCACGCTGAGCGACGCCGAGTTCGCGCAGCTGAGGACGGCGTTCGAGGGCCTGATGGCCCGCGACCCGAAGGCCCCGGACAGCTACTTCGCGCTGGCCGGGCACCACGGTCTCCCGAAGCGGTTCTGCCTGCACCACGAGAACCGCTACAACCCCTGGCACCGCCAGTACCTGCGCGTCTTCGAGGACGCGCTGCGCACCGTGCCCGGCTGCGAGGAGGTGACGATCCCCTACTGGGACATCTCGACCAAGCTGCCCGACCGGCTGCAGCACCCGCCGTTCGACGCGTACGTGCTGCCGGCCGACCCCGGCGCCGACGCCACGCCGCATCCGGTACCCGGGTTCTTCCCGTACACGACCCAGCGCTTCCCGGTCGACACCATCGCCCAGAACGTGATCGACTTCGGGGTCCTGGACGACATCGCCACCTCGCTCGTCCAGTCGCTGTGGGGCGCCTTCAACGTCAACGGCTACCAGGACTTCTCGATCCAGGCCCACGACGGCGGCCACGGATCGATCGGGCCGACGATGGGCAACCAGAACGTGGCCGCCTTCGACCCGGTGTTCTGGTTCTACCACTGCAACCTGGACCGGCTCTGGCTGAGCTGGCAGACCCGCGTCGGCGCGACCACCCTGACCGGGTTCCGGTCCACCCTGGGGAACAACACCGACTGGCTCACGCCGCCGTTCAACGCGCTGCCGCCGTACAGCGTGACCGCCGACCAGACGATCGAGACCGACATCTCCTACGACCGGCTGGACCTCGTCAGCCCCGTGGAGGGCGTGTTGGAGAACCTGAGCGGAAGCATCGACGCCGCCCGCACCTTCGCGTTCCGCAGCGCCAACCCGGTCTCGGTCCGGGTGAAGGGGATCGACCGGCTGAACATCCCGGGCTCCTTCGTGGTGAGCCTGCTCGCCGACGGCGAGCCGGTCGCCAAACGCTACTTCTTCCAGCCGGACGATCCGCGCAGCTGTGCGACCTGCGTGCAGCACGGCGTCGTCAACATCGACTTCCGGCTTCCCCAGGAGCAGCTGCTCGACCGGTCGCTGTCCGTCCGGATCGACGTGCCCGGGCACGCCGGGGCGATCGGGACGGCCTTCCCGCTCACCCAGGCGGGCAGCCCCAGCATCAACGCGCGCCTGCTGGCCGAGGAGGCGTAGCACCCCGTGGACGTCATCGACCTGACCGGGACGTACACCTACCGGAGCTTCCTGGAGCTGCCGGATCCCGTCGACGACTTCAACAGCCTCCGGTTCGCCCAGGCGACGCTGGAGCTGACGGCCTCGGCGGACGGCACCGTCGGCGGCGAGCTGATCCTCTCGGATCCGGGAGAGGAGCCGGCGATCATCATGGACATGGCCGGAACCGCCACGGCGGCCTCGTCCAGGGTCTCGTTCACCCTGAGCGGCCGGGGCCGGCCGCCCGTCGCCGACTTCCACTACGAGTACGACGGCGGCATCCTGCGCCACTGGGAGACCGGTGTCCACCAGCGGGTCGTCCTCGCCGGGACGGTGCTGCGGGCGGAGCCGCACGGGGGCGCGCCGGCCGGGCAGACCGCGAGCTTCCTGGCGGTGCGGCGCGACGGCGCGTGACCCGGCCGGCCCGGTGCGCCGGGCCCCGCCGGTGCGCCGGGCCGGCGGACGGCCGCCGTCAGCTCATGCCGAGCAGCATGTAGACCATGCCGATCGACATCACCGACTGCCGCGCGGCGACCAGACAGGGTGAGGGCGCGGCCGGTCCGAGGACCGGCCGCGCTCCCGCGCGCCGGGCGGCGTCCGCCGGGCGCGGCAGCATCGCACCGGCCCCGCAGGCGGCGTGGGCCAGGAAGTAGGCGGCGAGCGCGAGCAGGGTCCATTCCGGCACCGCCGCGGCACCCGGATGGGCGGCGCCGCGGGCGTGCTGGTGCGTCGGTGCGAGCGGCAGCACCAGCGCGGCCAGCGCGGCGGCGCTGAGGGCGTGGTGGGGGTAGTGCTGCCAGCCGCCGGGGCCGGCGCGGCTCGCGTGTCCGGGGCGTCCGGCGCGTCCGGCGTGTCCGGGGCGTCCGGCGCGTCCGGGGCGTCCGGCGCGTCCGGCGTGTCCCAGGAGGAGCAGGGCCGGCCAGGCCGCGCACGCCGCGAGCAGGGCCGCCCAGACGACCTGCGGCAGGGGGTCGAGGGCCGGGGCCATCATCGCGACCATGGCGAGCGCCATGACGATCTCGGTCAGCTCCAGCCGGCGGTCGGCGCAGCGGCGCCCCGCGAGCACGAGCGCGCAGTGCACCGCGCACCAGCCGGTCAGGACGATCAGCAGCGCGGTGACGATCACGGGTTCCAGCACGGGGACCCCCGTTCCGGGGCCGTCCCCGGCCCGGTGCGGAGCCGCCGGCCCTTCCACCACAGTAGGCCGGGGCCCCGTCCGACGCCCGGGGAGGCGGAACGGCCGCCCCGCCCGTCGCCTCCGCCGTCCCGGCACCCGTACGGTCCTGCCGTCCGACGGCCGTCCCAGCCCTCTTTCGGCCATCTGTGCACGAGGTCTGTTCGAGGTCGGCACACCCCCCTAGAGTCGACCGCGACCTTCGACCTGTGGTCCTTTCCGCACATCCGTTCACCGGTCCCCCGAGCGTTCGGCGCAGCCTGTTCACCTCATCGAGCCGGAAGGGCCGGGCCCGTGTCACAGGCGTTCCAGTCCCCCGGCTTCGCCGCGCTGGCGGCCGGCCGCGCGGTCGAGACACGGCTGGTCGACGACCGGTGGCAGGCGGTGGCCTGGGATCTCGGGACCGGGCGGCGCCGCGTGGTCACGGACCGGCCGGGGGGCGTCCACCTGAGCGAGATCGAGCCGGACGGCGGTGCCATCTGGTGGTTCGACGCCGACGGTGCCGGGGTGGGGCGGTGGCGGCGTGAGCCGTTCGCCGGCGGGGCGGGCGGCGAGGCGCTGCCCGGCGTGCCGCCCGGGCGGGCGTACGGCGTCGCCTTCGACCGGACGGGCGCGCTCGCGGCGGTGGCGGTGGGCGTCGAGGACGCCTCGTACTGCTACGTCGGGCCGCCCGCCGGCGCGGCACGGCCGATCGGCGCGGTGCCGGGGTACCTGGGCCTGGCCGACCTGTCGCCGGACGGGCGGCTGCTCGCCCTCGGCGGGCAGCCGGACGGGGACGACGCGGTGGTCCTGTGGCCGACCGGCGCCCGGGCCGGCGATCCGCTGCGGCTCGGCGGGAACGGCGGTTCACGGCTCTGGCCGATCGAGTTCAACCCGCTCGCGGCCACCGAGCCGGAACTGCTGCTGGTGGTCGAGGAGGACGAGCGCTACACCGTCGCGACCTGGCGGGCGGACACGGGGCTGCGCCGGCACCCGGGGCTGTCGTTCGACTCGCAGATATCGGCCGGCTGGTACCGGGGGCCGCGCGAGGTGCTGGTCCAGCACGAGCGGGCGGGGCGCAGCCGGCTGCTCCTGGCCGACCTCGGCCCGCCGGCGCGACCGCGGTCGACCGGGGCCCGGGAGATCCGCACGCCCGGCGGCACCATCCACGACCTGTCCTGCGCCCCGGACGGCACCCTGCACTGCGTCTGGAGCCGGGAGTCGACGCCGCCCCGCCCACTGGTGCTGCGCCCCGGCACGGAGGCGGCCGGCCACCCCGGGCCGGACCGGGACGACACCGTCCGCAGCCGGCGCTGGACGCCCCGGTCGTACGGGCGGATCCACAGCTTCGTCAGCACCCCGGCCGGGCCCGGCCCGTGGCCGGTCCTCTTCCTGGTGCACGGCGGCCCCGCCACCCACGACCGGGACTCCTACGACCCCCGGGTGAACGCCCTGGTGGACCACGGCTACGCGGTGGTGCGCACCAACTACCGGGGCTCCACCGGCTACGGCGCCCGTTGGCAGCACGCCTACGGCCACCGGGTCGGGCTGGCGCAGATCGAGGACCTTGCCGCCGTCCGCGCGGAGCTGGTCGCCGACGGCACGGCGCTCGCGGAGCGCACCGGGCTGTGCGGGTTCTCCTGGGGCGGCTACCTGACCCTGCTCGCGATGGGCGCGCAGCCGGAGCTGTGGTCGCTCGGCATGGCCGCCCAGCCGATCGCGGACTACCCCGCCGCCTACCGCGGCACCACCCCCGCGCTGCGCGAGCTCGACCGGCAGCTCTTCGGCGGCAGCCCGGAGGAGGTGCCCGAGCGCTACCGCGTGGCCGATCCGCGCGCGTACGTGCACCAGGTCCGCTCGCCCGTGCTGCTGGTCGCCTCGCGGACCGACGAGCGGTGCCCGCCCGGGCAGGTGGCCGGCTACGCCGCCGACCTGCGCCGGCTGGCGGTGCCGCACGAACTGCTCTGGGTGGACGGCGGCCACTACAGCCGCCGCACCGCCGACCACCGGTCGGTGCTCGCCGCGATGGTCCGCTTCGCCGGGCGCGTCTGGCCGGCACCGCTCCCCCGAGCACCCCGGGGCGACCGCCCAGGGGTCCCCGCCGAGTCGACGGAAGGAGGTGAACAGCCATGAAGCGACGCAGCATCCAGAACGACCCGATCAGCACCCCGGAGCGTGACCGGGGCGCCGTGGTGGTCCAGAACTTCGCGCTCGACATCACCAAGGCCGCGCCGGTCGCGCCCGCCCTCAAGGGGAAGGCCAAGCCGAAGCCGGAGACCAAGGCCAAGTGATCCTCCGTCGCTCCGGGGGGGCCCCGGCCCCCCGAGCGACACCCCCCCCCCCCCCCGCGTCAGACGGGAGTTGCCCACATGCGCATCCGACAGCTGACCAAGCCCTGGGGCGCGCTCGACGGGGCGGC
>NZ_JBHYUU010000066.1:22225-37518 GCF_042749955.1 Kitasatospora sp. NPDC059462
AAACTGGGTATTCCACACCCCCCCCCCGACCCCCACGCACATTTCCCCCCCGCCCGGGGGGGGGCCCCCCCCCCCCCGGCCCCCACACCCCGCCCACCGCCCGCGAACGACGGAAGTGGCCATCATGCGCATCGTCCTGCTGCACATGCCCTGGGGCGCGATCGACGTGCCGTCACTGGCGCTCGGGATCCTGCACACCGCCGCCGCCCGCGCCGGCCACCGGGTCGAGGTGCGGTACGCCAACCTGGACTTCGTGGACTGGGCGGCGGACACGGCGGGCTTCGGCGTGGACGACTACCAGTACTTCTCGGAGAAGTCGTACTTCCAGGGCGCGGGCGACTGGGCGTTCGCCGGCGCGCTCTACGGCGACGACGGTGACCCCGACGGCGACGGCGACGGCGGTGACGGCAGCGACGGTGACGAGGCCGGGTTCGCGGGCTACTTCGCGTACCTGGCCGCCAACGGCGCGAGCGAACGGGAGATCGCCCTGACCCGGGCCACCCGCGCGATCGCCCCCGCGTTCGTCGCCCGCCTGGTCGAGGAGATCGCCGCCGACCCGCCGGACCTGGTCGGCTTCACCACCACCTTCCAGCAGAACACCGCGAGCCTGGCCGCCGCGAAGCTGCTCAAGGAACGCTGCCCCGAGGTGCGCACGGTGTTCGGCGGCGCGAACTGCGACGGTCCGCAGGGCGCCGCGCTGCACCGCAACTTCCCCTTCCTGGACTACGTGGTGCGCGGCGAGGGCGACGCCGCCTTCCCGGCGCTCCTGGCGGGCGGCGACCTCTCCGCCGTCCCCGGACTGTGCTGGCGCGACGGGTCCGGACGGCCGACGGTCAACGCGATGCCGAAGCACCCGCTGCCCCCTGGGGCGATCCGGCCGCCCCGCTACGACGGCTTCTACGAGCGGCTCGACGCCTCCGTCGCGGCCGGCTGGGTGGATCCCAAACTGGTCCTCGAAGGCTCCCGGGGCTGCTGGTGGGGCGAGAAGCACCACTGCACCTTCTGCGGGCTCAACGGCTCCTCGATGGAGTTCCGCTCCAAACGGCCGGCGGACTTCCTCGCCGAGGTGCTCGCGCTCGCCGAACGCCACCGGCTGCTGGACATGTACGTGGTCGACAACATCCTGGACATGGGCTACTTCGACACCGTCCTGACGTCACTGGCCGAGCTCCCGGTCGATCTGCGGCTCCACTTCGAGATCAAGGCCAATCTGCGCCGCCACCAGTTCCAGTTGCTCGGCGACTCGGGCGCGGCCCAGGTGCAGCCCGGCATCGAGAGCCTGAGCACCCGGGTCCTGCGGATCATGGACAAGGGGGTGACGGGCTGCCAGAACGTCCGCGCGCTGCGGGACGCCCAGAGCGCCGGGGTCTCGGTGACCTGGAACTACCTCTACGGCTTCCCCGGCGAGCAGCCGGCCGACTACGAGTCGGTGATCCGCCAGCTGCCCGTGCTGCACCACCTGGATCCGCCGACCGGGGCGGGGCGGATCGCGATCGAACGGTTCAGCCCGTACTTCGACCGTCCCGAGCTGGGCTTCGCGATCACCCGCCCGGCCTTCCAGTACCGCGCGACCTACCGCCTCCCGGAGAGCGAACTGGCCGAGCTGGCGTACGTGTTCACCGCCCCGCCGCGCGGGATCGGCGGCCCGCTCGCGGAGCGGCTGGGCACGGCGGTGGACACCTGGCTCGCGCGGTTCCCCGACAGCCGGCTCAGCTACCGGGACGCGGGCGGGCGGATCGTGCTCGTCAACACCCGGGCCGGGTACGACTGGCGGGTGGCCGAGCTGACCGATCCGGTGGAGGTCGCCGCCTTCCGGCTGCTGGCCCAGCCCCGCTCGGCGGCCGCGCTGGCCGCCAGGGTGCCCGGCGGAGCGGCGGCGGTCGGCCCGGTCCTGGACCGCTTCACCGCGCTCGGCCTGCTGTTCCACGACGGGGACAGCTATCTGCAGGTCGCCGTGGAGTCCGACAACCAGGTGCTGATGCGGATGCAGCACCGCCACGGCCCCGCCGCCGCCCACCCCCGCACCGAGGAGGTGCTCGATGCCCTCGCGACCGGCTGAGCGGACCGACGAGGCCGCCTGGCACGCGCCCGGCCCGCAGGCCGAGCTCTGGCTCGACTACGACCCCGCCGCCCGGGAGCTGCCGGGCTTCGCGCTCGGCCGCCGCGTCCTGTCCGGCCCGGCGGGGGCGGAGGTGACCGGGCTGCACCGCGCCGGGGTCCGCTGCCTGCGGCTGACCGAGCCGGTGCGGCTCTGCGCGGACGCGCCGCCGGCCTCCGCGCGGGCGCTGATGCTGCTGCGCGAGGCCACCGGACAGGGGCTGGCCGTGCTCTGGCGGGCGGTCTGCACCGACGGCTGCGCGGCGCGGCGCCGGTTCCACCACCTGTACCCGCCCGAGCGGGTGGCCGGCGCACCGGAGGAGGTCGTCGCCGACTGGCGGGCCACGTACTTCCCGAGCAAGTGCGTCGTCCGGCGCGGCCCGGGCTTCGCCGAGGTGCGCGACCGCCGGTTCGGGACGCTGGAGCTGTTCACCATCGACGAGCCCGGCCACCTGGAGCAGCTGGACGCGCTGGCCGAGGGCGTCGGGACCGACCTGCTGCCGGACGCCGTCCGCCGGGACCTCACCGAGGCCGGGCTGATCGCCGAACAGGCCGGCCGGGCCTGGTTCCTGCCCATGCGGGTGCGCCGCTGGCCCTTCCCTTCGCTGACCGTGTGACCCGTCCGAGTCCGAGGAGAGACCATGACCACCGCGGTCGACGACGCCGCCGCGCGGATGTCCGCCTTCATCCGCGACCCCTACCCCACGCTCGCCCGGATCCGCGAGGCCGGCGCGGTCTCGGTCGTGGAGTTCGGCGAGGGCCTGCCGGTCTACCTGGTGACGCGCTACCAGGACGTCCGGGGCGCGCTGACGGACCCGAGGTTCGGGCAGGACGTCCGCCGCAGCCAGGCCATCGCGAGCGGGCGGGGCTCCGCACTGACGCTCGGTTCGGAGGTCGTCCACATGCTCAACAGCGACCCGCCGGACCACACCCGGCTGCGCCGCCGGATCCAGGGCGTCTTCACCCGCCGACGGGTCGAGATGATGCGGCCGCTGGTCGAACGCATCGCCGGCGGCCTGCTGGACGGGCTGCGCGGACGGGAGTCCGCCGACCTGGTGACGGACTTCGCCTTCCCCCTGCCCATCATGATCATCTGCGAGCTGCTGGGATTCCCCCCGGAGGACATGCAGGCCTTCCGCACCTGGTCCACGGCCATCCTCACCCAGGGCGGCGAGATGACCTTCGACCAGGCCACCGCCGAACTGAACGACTACCTCCGGGAGCTGATGACCGCCCGGCGGGCGGCACCGCGCGCCGACATCCTCACCGAGCTGGTGCAGGCCAGTGACGCCGGTGAACTCACCGAGCAGGAGGTGTTCTCGATGGTCTTCCTGCTGCTGATCGGCGGTCACGAGACCACCGTCAACCTGCTCGGCACCGCCACCCTGGCGCTGTGCCACCACCCCGACCAGCTGGCCTGGCTGCGCGCCAACCCGGCGGCGATGCCGGTCGCGGTCGACGAGTTCCTGCGCTACGAGTCCCCCGTCGGCATGGCCACCCTGCGGTTCACCAACGCCGAGGTGAGGGTCGACGACGTGGAGATCCCGGCGGACGAGCTGGTGCTGCTCTCGCTCGGCGCGGCCAACCGGGACCCGGCCCGCTTCACCGATCCGGACCGGCTGATCCTGGACCGGGGCGATCCCGGCCACCTCGCCTTCGGGCAGGGACTGCACCGCTGCCTCGGTTCCTTCCTCGGCAAGCTGGAGAGCGAGGTCGCGCTGAGCGGCCTGCTGGAGCGCTTCCCCCGGATCGAACTGGCCGTCCCGGAGGAGACCCTGCCCTGGCGCAACACGATCATGCTGCGCGGCCTGGAGTCGCTGCCGGTCTCGCTCGATGGCTAGCAGGACGGGGACGGACCGGGCGGGAGCGCGGGGGGCGGCGGGGCTGCTTCGGTTCCGTCCCCGGATCGGCCTCGCGCCGCTGCGCTCGCGCGGCTACCGGCTGCTGGTGATCGGGCAGGCCACCTCGGAGTTCGGCAACGCGTTCCAGGTGGTCGCCCTGCCGCTGCTGGTCTACTCCCTGGGGGGAGGCGCCCGCCCGCTGAGCCTGGTGGTCGCCGCCTACGGCGCGGGACGGCTGGCCGCCACCCCGCTCGGCGGGATGCTCGCCGACCGGTTCGGCGCCCGGCGGGTGATGCTGGCCGCCGACCTCGGCCGGCTGGCGGCCACCGCCGGGCTGTGCGCGGTCGCGGCGGGCGGGGCGTCGGGGTTCTGGCTGATCGGCGGGCTCGCGCTGCTGGTCGGTGTCGGTGCGGGGGTGTTCCTGCCGGCCGCCTGGGCGGTCACCCCGGCCCTGCTGCCCGCCGAGGACCTGCACGCGGGCAACGCGCTGAACAGTACGGTCACCTTCGGCGCCGGTCTGGTCGGCCCGGCGGCGGCGGGCCCGCTGGTCGCCTGGCTGGACCCGGCCGCCGCGCTGGGGCTGGACGCGGCGACCTTCGCCGTCTCGGCGGTGACGCTGGTGCTGATCGGCCGCGGCAGCCCCGTCACCGTGCCCCGCCCGATCTCCGAACGGGCCTCCGTGCCGCGGAACTTCCGCGCCCTGCTGCGGGAATCGCCGCTGCTGCGCGCGGTGCTGACGGTGACGGTGATCGCCAACCTGACGGTCGGCGGCGCCACCCGGGTCGCACTGCCGGCCCTCGCCACCGACCGCTTCGCCGCCGGGGCGGTCGGGCTGGGCCTGCTGCTGGCCGCGTTCACCGGCGGCGCGCTGGTCGGCGGCCTGTTCGCGGCCGGCCTGACCGAGGTGCGCTCGCGCGGCCGCACGGCGATGCTCTCCGGGCTGCTGATGGGGGCGGCGATCGGCCTGGTGCCGTTCACCGGGATCGTCGGCGCCGTGCTGCTGCTCTGCCTGGCCGGCGGCGCCGGCACGGTGACCAATGTGCTGGTCGTCACCGGGGTGCAGAAGAGCACCCCGCCGGCCCTGCTGGCCCGGGTGATGGCGGCCGTCACCTTCTGTGCGCTGGGGGTCTTCCCGCTCTCGGTGATCGCGGCCGGTGCGGCGGTGGACGCCTTCGGGAGCCGGGGGGTCTTCGCGACGACCGGGCTCTGCCTGCTGGGTGCCTTCGGCTACGCGCTCACCCGACGCGAGATGCGTGAGCTGTGAGGACCGGGCGGCGGGAGCCGCCGGTCGCGGCGGCCGGTCTTCCCGGGGCCGGTCATGGCGCCACCGCGCCCTGGATCTGGAAGGTGGCCCGGTAGTCCGACGGGGAGGTGCCGACGTGGCGGTGGAAGGCCGCGCGGAAGGCGGCCGGGCTGCCCAGGCCGCTGAGGCGGGCGACCTGCTCGACGGGGGTCGCGGTGGTCTCCAGGAGTTCGCGGGCCCAGTCGATGCGGGCGGTGGTCAGCCAGGCCATCGGTGAGGTGTCCGTCTCCTGCTGGAAGCGGCGGATGAACGTCCGGCGGGACATGTGGGCGCGGTGGGCCAGTTCGTCGACGCTGTGCCGGTGCGCCAGGTTGCCGAGCATCCAGGCGCGCAGCGGCGCGAGGTCCTCGCCGCGCGCGGCCGGCCGGAAGCGCTCGATGAACTGCGCCTGGCCGCCGGGGCGCTGGGGCGGGGCGACGAGTGCCCGGGCGCGGGCGTTGGCGGCCGCGGCGCCGAAGTCCCGGCGGATGATGTGCAGGCAGAGGTCGATGCCGGCGGTCACGCCCGCGGAGGTGAGGATGTCGCCGTCGTCGACGTAGAGCCGGTTCGGCCGGACGTCGATCCGGGGGTAGCGGCGCTGCAGCGCGTCGGCGTCCCGCCAGTGCGTGGTCGCGGGGCGGCCGTCCAGCAGTCCGGTGGCGGCCAGGGCGAACGCCCCGGTGCAGATCGACACCAGCCGCGCTCCCCGCGCGTGCGCCGAGCGGATCGCCGACAGCACGGCGGCGGAGGGCGGGGTCTCCGGCGTCTCGTAGCCCGGGACGACGACGGTGTCGGCCTCCCGCAACGCCTCCAGCCCGGCGGGCGCGGTGACGGTGAACCCGCCGCTGAGCACCGGCCCGGCCGAGGGGTCGGCGCAGACGGTGACCCGGTAGTGCGCGTCCGCCCCGAAGGCCTGCACCGGGATGCCGAGGTCCAGCGGGAGGACTCCGGGAAGCGCCAGCACCGCGACCCGGTGCCCATCGATGGCCGACATGGCACGATCCTAGCGTCACCCGGCCTGCGTGCCACTGTCGCGGCCCCGAGGGGTCTTCGTAGCCTGCGGCCATGGACTTCACACTTGAGCTGCCGACCGGCCCCCTGGCCGGGGCCGTCCTCGCCGCCGCCCGCACCTCCGAGTCGCCGTCGGTGGCCAACCACAGCGTGCGCAGCTTCCTCTTCGCCGAGATCGTCGCCGCCCACGAGGGATGCCTGGAGGACGTCGACTACGACCGTGAGCTGCTGTTCGCCGCGACCGTCCTGCACGATCTGGGCGCCGGCGACCTCGCCGAGGGCAAGGCCCGCTTCGAGGTGGAGGGCGCGGACCTGGCGGCCGGACTGCTGCGGCGCCACTACGTCCCCGAGGCGGACGTCGACCGGGTGTGGGAGGCGATCGCCCTGCACACCTCGCCCGGCATCGCCGAGCGCCGGGGCCTGCTGTGCTACCTCACCCGCGAGGGGGTGGGGCTGGACTTCGGGCGCCGCGCGGAGCTCGCCGCCCGGTGGGCGCCGCAGATCCACGCCGCCCACCCCCGCCTGGCCATGGTCCGCTCCCTCGTCGACGCGATCGTGGAGCGGGCCGCCCGGTCGGAGGCGGCGGCTCCCCGCTACTCGATCGGCGGGGAACTGCTCCGCGAACGCCGGGCGGAGGGCGTGACCGAGCTGGAGCGCTCCGCCGCGTCGTGCCCCTGGGGCGAGTAGGCCGCCGCCCGGACGACCCGCGCCGGGCGGCGACTCGCGGGGCTCACCCGGCGTGGCGGTCGAACACCGACTTCGCCCAGAAGTAGCCGAAGACGGTCAGGCCGAGGCACCAGGCGACGGCGAGCCACCCGTTGTTGCCGATCCCGGATCCGAGCAGCAGCCCCCGCAGGGTCTCGATGGCCGGGGTGAAGGGCTGGTACTCGGCGATCGGCTGGAACCAGCCCGGCATCGCCTCGACCGGGACGAAGGTGCTGGAGACCAGCGGCAGGAAGATCAGCGGCAGGGCGTTGTTGCCGGCCGCCTCCGCACTCGGGCTGATCATGCCCAGGCCGACGGCGATCCAGGTGAGCGCCAGGGCGAACAGCGTGACCAGCCCGAAGGCGGCCAGCCACTCCAGGACGGTGGCGTCGGTCGAGCGGAAGCCGATCGCCACGCCGACCGCGCCGACCAGGACGGCACTGAGGACGGCCTGCAGCACGCTGCCCACGACGTGCCCGATGAGCACGGACCCCCGGTGGATCGCCATCGTGCGGAAGCGGTCGATGATGCCCTCGGTCATGTCGTTGGAGACCGAGACCGCCGCACCGACCGTGGTGCCGCCGATGGTCATCAGCAGGATGCCGGGGACGAGGTAGGCGATGTACTCGCCCCGGTCGGCGTGGCCGCCGCCGAGGCCCGCGCTCATCACGTCGCCGAAGATGTAGACGAACAGCAGCAGCAGGAAGATCGGCGTCAGCAGCAGGTTCAGCGTCAGGGACGGGTAGCGGCGGGCGTGCAGCAGGTTGCGGCGCAGCATCGTCGCCGAGTCGCGCACGGCGAGGGACAGGGAGCTCATCGCACAGCCTCCTCGGGCTGGGTCGCGGGGGTGGTGCCGCCGGTCAGGGCGAAGAACACGTCGTCGAGGTCGGGCGTGTGCACGGTGAGTTCGGGCGCCTCGATGCCGGCGGCGTCCAGGCGGTCGAGGACCGCCCGCAGGTCGCGCTGGCTGCCGTCGCTGGGGATCTGCAGGAACAGGCCCTCGTGGTCCGCGGTGGCGCCGGGCAGGGCGGCGGCGGCCGACCGGTAGGCCTCCGGGTCGGCGAACCGGAGGCGGACGTACCCGCCGGGGATCTGCCGCTTCAGCTCCTCGGCCGTCCCCTCGGCGACGATCCGGCCGCCGTGCAGCACCGCGATGCGGTCGGCGAGCTGGTCGGCCTCGTCCAGGTACTGGGTGGTCAGCAGGACGGTGACGCCGCCGGCGACCAGGTCGCGGATGATCCGCCACATGTTGTGCCGGGAGCGCGGGTCCAGGCCCGTGGTCGGCTCGTCCAGGAAGATGATCCGGGGGCTGCCGACCAGGGTCATGGCGATGTCGAGTCGGCGCTTCATCCCGCCCGAGTAGGTGGAGGCGGGCTTCTTCGCGGCCTCGACGAGGTCGAAGCGCTCCAGCAGTTCGGCCGTGACGCGGCGCCCCTCCCGCTTGGCGAGGTGGTTCAGGTCCGCCATCAGGCGCATGTTCTCCTCGCCGGTGATCAGGCCGTCGACGGCGGAGAACTGCCCGGTGACGCCGACGGCGGCGCGCACGCCGTCCGGGGCGGTGGCGAGGTCGTGGCCCGCGACCTGTGCCTGCCCGCCGTCGGGCTTGATCAGGGTGGAGAGGATCTTCACGACGGTGGTCTTTCCGGCGCCGTTCGGCCCGAGCAGCGCGAACACGCTGCCGGCCGGGATGCGCAGGTCGACGCCGTCGAGGACGGTCTTGGCCCCGTAGGACTTGCGCAGGCCGACGGCGGTGACGGCGGCGGGTACCTGGGCACCAGGGGCCCGCCTGGGCTCAGGCATGGCAGAAGACGGCACGGAGTCCTCCCCTTCGAAGGCGTTCGTGACGGCGAGCTCGGTCGCCCGACCTTTGATGACGCTATGGTGGCACCATCTTGGCGCCATGGCAAGCCATCATGGCACCGCCGGGCCCGGGCGGCTCGAAGTCGTTGCCCCTGGGGCACGAAGACGCAGGCGGGAGGCCCGGGACGGCGGCCCGCCGGGCTCCACCGCGGAGTCCGGGCGCGCCGGGAGGCGCCCGGATCCACCTGATGGCGCCTCATGGCGCCGGACGGCACGGATTGGCGCCACATGGCACCGGGTGGCGCCATCCGCCCGCGGCGGGGAACCGGGGCGCGGGCGCGACAGTGCCCGTACGCCTCGGGACAAGTCACGGTTCGCCCCGGTTCCTATCGTTCTGCCCACGAGTCCGCCCCCACGGCGGGCCGCGAAGCAGCGAGAGCACAGAGGAGCGCGACGATGACGGCAGTGGCGGCGGAGGAGCAGCGGGTGGCGCGGCAGGAGGTCGCCCCGGACGCCGGACCGGTGGCCGGCGGCGGGCGGGAACCGGACCCGCGCGCGATGGCGCGGATCCACCTGAGGCCCATCGCCTCGCCGCTGCCGCTGGGCTTCTTCGCGGTGGCCATCGCCTCGGCCGTGACCAGCAGCCTCCAGCTCGGTCTGATCGATGGTGCGGGCCGGCAGGCCGTGGCGCTCACGGTCTTCTCCGCGTTCGTGCTCCAGCTGCTGGTCAGCATCCTCGCCTTCGGTGCCCGGGACGTCATCGCGGCGACCCTGATGGGCGGGTTCGCCGGGGCCTGGCTGGCCAACGGGCTGGTCTCGGCGACGGAGGCCCGGGGCGGGGCGCAGGTGCTGGGCGTGATGAACCTGGCGTTCACGGTGTTCGCCGCCCTGATGGCCTCGGTGGCGAGGCCGAAGAGGGCGCTGTGGCTGCTGCTGATGATCGCCACGCCGCGCTACTTCGTCGCCGGGCTGCACGGCCTCTCGGGCGCGGCCTGGCTGGGCCACCTCGCCGGAGCGCTGGGCCTGCTCCTCGCGGCGGTCGCCATGTACGCGGCCTACGCCCTGATGCTGGAGGAGCTGCGGGGCAGGGAGGTCCTGCCGATCGGGCGCAGCGGCCCCGCGCACCTCGCCATGCACGCGGGGCTGTCCGGTCAGCTGCGCGGGCTGGAGACGCAGGCGGGTGTGCGCCGGAGCCTGTAGCCGACGGCCGGCCCGGCCGGCGTCCGCTCCGAGGGCGCGCCGGCCGCGGCCGGTCCGTGCGCCGGGCCCGGCGCCGACTCCTGGACGGCGCGCCATTCGCGCGGGGACATCCCGTAGGCCGCCCGGAACGCCCGGCTGAAGTGCGCGGCACTGGTGAAGCCCCAGCGGTGCGCCACCGCGGAGATCGTCGTGTGGCGGTGCAGCGCCAGGTCGTGCCGGCACTCCTTGAGCCGGCGCCGCTGGATCCACCGGCGGACCGTGGCGTCCTCGCCCTCGAACAGCTTGTGCAGGTAGCGCAGGGAGATGTGGTGGGCCTGGGCGATGACCTCCGGGGTCAGCTCGGGGTCCGCGAGGTTGCGGTCGATGTACTCCTGGATCCGCAGCAGCAGCGCCCGGTCCCCGCCGGGCGTCTCCGCGCCGCTCCGCGCGAGCACCTCGTCGGCGAGCAGGCCGAGCAGGTCCACGGCGTTGCGGGCCATCAGCTTGAGGGTGTGCGGGGCGTAGTCCCCGGCGCCGTCCACGAGCCCGGCCAGCAGGGGCGAGAGCAGGCAGCCGAGCGGCGTCTCGGAGCCGAACCGGCGGGCGGTCACCTGGGCGGTCTCGGACGCGCTCAGGCCCAGGACGTCCCTCGGCAACAGCAGGCACTTCGCCCGGAAGTCCCCGGGGAAGGCGAGCCGGAAGGGGCGGGCCAGGTCGTGGACGACGACGTCCCCGGGCTCAAGGACCGCCTCCCGGCCGTCCTGGTCCAGCCGGGCGGTGCCGCTGTCCAGCAGGGTGACCACCACGGTCGCGGCCCGGCCGTCCGTTCCGGCGGTCCGCCCGCTCCGCAGGGCGGACAGGCCGCCGCCCTCCACGGTGGCGGTCCGCAGCCGGCCGAGCGCGGAGGTGCGGACCGTGCCGCAGGCCGGCTCACCGGGGACGGTCAGGGGCGCGGCGCCGAGCGTCCGGGCCAGCGCGTCGCGCCACAGCGCCCGCTCGCGGTGGGCGGGCGGCGCGCCGGTGGTGCGGACGCTGCCGCGCGAGCTTCGTTCCTGGACATCCGTTGCCATGATCCCCGTCCTTCGGCCGGTGTGCCTCGGACTTCACCGTGCCAGCGGACCGGGGCCGGGCGCATCGCGTGAACGCGCTAGATCGGGCGGCGGGCCCGGGTGTGCCTCAGCGCAGGGCCCCGTCGGTGGCGCCGGCGGTGACGAAGCGCTGGGAGACGACCAGCAGCAGCGCGGCGGGGACGGCCGTCAGGACGGAGGTCGCCATCACGGCGTTCCACTGGTCCGTGTGCGCCCCGAGGTACTGGTAGATGCCCAGGGTGACCGGCCGCACGGACGGGGTGGTGGTCAGGGTGAGCGCGAACAGGACGTCGCCCCAGGTGAAGAGGAAGGTGAAGACGCCGGCGGTGACCAGGGCGTTGGTGCTCAGCGGGAGCACCACGGACCAGAAGACGCGCAGCCGGCCGGCGCCGTCCACCCGGGCCGCGTCGATGATCTCCCCGGGAAGGGTCCGCATGAACGCGTGCAGGACGACGATCGCGAAGGGCACCCCGGCGGTGGAGTCGGCGAGGACCAGGCCGAGGCGGGAGTCGAGGAGTCCCAGGTCGGCGTAGGCGCCGTAGAGGGCGTTGGCCAGGACGACGCCCGGCACCGTCTGGGTGACCAGGACGCCGAGCAGCACGAGGCGGGTGCCGCGCAGGGAGAACCGGGCCAGCGCATGGGCGGCCGGGGCAGCGAGCGCGAGGCTGAGCAGCACGCTGCCGAGGGCCACCACGAGGCTGGTGACGAGGTTGCGCCCCTGCTCGCGCAGCGCGACGGCGTAGCCGCCGAAGTCCGGGTGGAGCGGGAACCAGCCGCCCCGCAGCGTGGTGCCCGTCGGCTGGAGGGAGGCGTTCACCATCCAGTAGACGGGAAACAGCATCAGCGCCAGCAGGACGATCGCGACGGCGGTGGACAGCGGGCCCCGGCCCCGGGCGCGCCTCACCGGATCACAGCGCCCGGGCGCGGCGGTCGGCCCGCAGGTGGACCAGGGCGGCCAGGAACGAGACGGCGATCAGCACGTTGCCCAGCACGGCGCCGCGCCCGAACTCGAACTGCCGGAAGGAGAGCTCGTAGGCCCGGGTGGCGAGGGTCTCGGTGGCGCCGGCCGGCCCGCCGCCGGTCACCACGAGGACGACGTCCAGCACCTTGACCGTGTAGACCACGCCCAGCACCAGCACGACGTTCACCACGGGCCGCAGCAGCGGCCAGGTGATGTACCGGAACGACGCCAGCGGTCCGGCGCCGTCCAGCTCCGCCGCCTCGTAGAGGTGCGGGGGGATGCTCTGCAGGCCGCCGTACAGGACGGCGGTGGCGAACGGGATGCCGACCCAGACGTTGACGAGGATCACCGACACCAGCGCCTGCCCGGGGTCGGTGAGCCAGGGGACGCCGGCCGTCGAGAGGTGGAGTCCGCGCAGCACCGTGTTGACGACCCCCGTGTCGGGGTCGAGCATCCAGCGCCAGGTCGTGCCGGACACCACCAGCGGCAGCAGCCAGGGCAGCAGCAGCAGCGAGCGCAGGACGCCGCCGAGCGGGAAGTTCCGCCGGAAGAACAGCGCGAGGGCCAGGCCGACGGCGACCTGCCCGAGCACCGAGCCCGCCGTGAACAGCACGGTGGTCGGCAGGGCCCCGGTGAACGCCTCCGAGGAGAGGACCGCCGTGTAGTTGCGCAGCCCCGCGAACGGCGCGTCGCCCGTGTAGAACGTGTCGGCCGTGTACTGCTGGAAGCTCATCACGACGTTCTTGACGAGCGGGTAGCCGAAGAAGAGCAGCAGGTACGCCGCGGCGGGCAGCACGAACATCCACCGGGACAGCCGCGGCCCGGGGCGCAGCCGGTCAGTCACCGGTCGCGGTCCGCTGGGCGGCCCGGAGGGCTTCCTCCGGGGTCTGCTGCCCGCTCAGCACGGACTGGATCGCGGTGTAGATCCCGGTCGCCGCCTTCGGCCACCCGACGCCGAGCTGTCCGGTACGGGTCCGCGCGTTCTCCACGCCCTTGACGAAGACGGCCGTCGAGGGGTTCTGCTGCGCGTACCGCGCGGCGGTCTCCGGGCGGGAGGGGACCGTGACGTGCTGACCGGCCAGGGTGAGCATGTTCGAGGGTTCGGTGAGGCAGGCGAGGACCTGGGCGGCCTTCTCCTGCCGGGCGGCGGAGGGGTTCTGCGGGACCGTCCAGACCTCGCCGCCGAGCGGGGTGACCGGGGTCGCCCCCGCCTGCGGCACGGGGACGGGCGCCACCGCCCAGTGCAGGGACGGGTCCTCGTTCAGCGCGGGGATCCGCCAGGGTCCGTTGATCATCATGGCCGTCCGGCCGGCGGCGAACTGGTCGTGGACGTCGGCCTGCGTCCAGTTCAGCACCGACCTCGCCATGGAGCCGCTCGTCACCAGGTCGGACCAGAGCCGGAGGGCCTGGGCGGCCTGCGGGCTGTCCAGCTGCTTCTCGTCCCCGCCGTTGGACCACAGGAAGGGCAGGAACTGCCAGCTGCTCTCGAACGTGGCGCTCGCGTCGACCGCCATGCCGTAGCGTCCGGGGCGGGTCAGCCGGGCCGCCGCGTCCTTCAGCTCGTCCCAGGTCCGCGGCACGGCGACACCGGCCTCGGCGAGCATGTCCTCGTTGTAGAAGAGGGCGACCGTGCTGACGTAGGGCGCCAGCCCGTACACCTCGCCCCGGTAGGTGCCCGCGGACAGGATGGGCTCGGCGAAGCCGGTGGTGTCGATGCCGTAGCGGGCCAGCGGCGTCAGCGCGCCGGTCCGGGCGATCTGCTGCAGGTCGGCGTTGTCCAGCATCAGCAGGTCGGGCAGGGTCCGGGCGGAGGCCTGCTGGAGGACCTTGGGGACGAGCGCGGCCGGCGGGACGCTGGTCTGCTCGACGCGGACGCCGGCCCGCCGTCCGCAGGCGGAGAGCATCTCGTCCCACTGGGCGTGCTCGGTGCGGTCGGTGTAGTAGTCGAGCACCGTGATGGTGCCGGGGTCCTCGGCGCTGCCGGTGCCGGCGCCGCATCCGGTGGCGAGCGCCACCAGGGCCATGACGGCGGCCGGGCCGGTGGCAGGACGCCGCGTCGGCCGTGGGACCGGTGGGATCATCGTGGGGTGCCTCGTCGGGTGACTGTTCGTGGCCGGGGGCGGCCACCGTCGTGCGCGTGGGGACTCCCGTGCCGTCACGATGACCCGAACCGGCGCCTTCCGCTCGGACACATCTTAAACACCCCAGGTCGGACGCCCGCCGGGGGTGTCCGGGAAGCACCACGGCGGAAGCCCCGTCAGGCCGGCGGCCTCCCGGATCATCCCCGCCACGGCGTCGGGCCGGGACAGCGCGAGCGCGTGCGAGGCGTCCAGCACGTGCTCGGTGGCGGCCATCCGCTGGGCCATGAAGCGCTGGGCGGTGGGGTTGACGATCCGGTCGGCGGTCGCGATCGCGTACCAGGACGGCTTGGCGGCCCAGGCCGGCGGACCCGAGGGCTCGGTCAGCGCGCGGCACGCGATCGGGTGCCGGGCCCCGCCCGCCGCCTCCCGGGCGGCGGGCGGCAGATCGGCCGCGTAGAGCTGCGGGAAGCGCTCGCCGCGGACGGTCAGGGCGCGCCGCGGGCCGTCGGGGGGCCGGGCGGGCAGGGTGACGGTGAGCGTCGCGTCGGCCACCGGCGCCGGGGGGAAGCGGTCGGCGACGTCCAGGACGCTCTCGCCGGCGTCCGGGCCGAAGGCCGCGACGTAGCACAGCGCCACGACGTGGTCCGCGCCCCCGGCGGCGGGCTGGGTGATGACCGCGCCGCCGTAGTCGTGGCCGACCAGCACCACGGGACCGTCGAGCGCGCGCACCACGCTCCCGATGCGGTCGGCGTCGTGCGCCAGACCGCGCAGCGGGTTCGCGGGGGTGTGCACGGCCAGTCCGTCGGCGCGCAGCCGGGCGGCGACCCCCGCCCAGGGCGAGGCGTCCGCGAACGCGCCGTGCACGAGCACGACGGTCGGCAGTAAGGGGCTGGATCGGTGCACTCCGGCGACCTCCGACTCGATGGTGGCCCCAGCCAAGCGCGCCCGGCCGGGGCGGCGCATCGCGTGAACGTACCAAGTGCCCTCAGTCGGCGGGCAGGCTCCTGACCAGGTTGGCGAGCTGAACCCGGGAGTTGACCGACAGCTTGCGGAAGGCGGACGTCAGGTGGGTGTTGACGGTGTGCGGCGAGAGGAAGAGCTGCTCGGCGGCCGAGCGGTTGGTGTGGCCCTCGGCGACCAGGCGCGCGATCCGGCGCTCCGAGGCCGTGAGGGACTCCCAGCCCTGCACGGGTCGCGGGGCGGTGACCGCCCGGCGGCCGCCGGGCGCCCCCGCGTCCTCCAGCACCC
>NZ_JBHYUU010000067.1:0-37322 GCF_042749955.1 Kitasatospora sp. NPDC059462
GTCCGACACCGGCACCGAAGCGGGCCTCGGCCGCCCGCGCGCGGGAGGCGCCGTCCAGCAGCAGGACCGACACCGCCTCGGGCACGGGCGTCGCGCCGGCGTGGCGCGCGTGCGCGGTGAGCGCGGCGAGCAGCCGTCCGAGGCCCCGGCGGTGCCGGGCGAAGGCCCGTCGCGACGCCCAGCGGCCGCGCGCCCGCTGGCCGGCCAGCGCGGCGGCCTCGCCGACGTCGAGCAGGACGAGATGCAGTTCCCTGCCCTGCCGGGCGGCCTCGCGGGCGAGCCAGCGGCGCATCCAGGCCCGGCTGCCGCAGTCGTGCACCAGCAGCGGACCGCCCCGGCGCACCGAGCGGCGCAGCAGCCGGACGTGTTCCAGCCGGGCCCAGGGCCGGTAGACCGCGTAGGGCAGCCGGTCCGGCATGACGGCGGCACAGGCCTCGTGCACCGCCCGCGGGTCGACGGTCACGGCCTGCGGGGCGCGGGCGGACCAGCGGTGCAGCAGGGTGCTCTTCCCGCTGCCGGGCAGTCCGGAGACCACCACGACCGCGTCGTCCGGATAGCGCACGGTGAACGGGGCACCGGCTTCGCCGCGCAGGTCCACCAGGCCCTGCGGCTCCATCCCCGCCCCCGCCGTCCGGCCCGCTCCGGGCGGGACCGCCCCCGGCCCATCCGCGATGGCCGACCTTTCCATGCTGTTCTCTCATCCCGTCCGTGTCCGACCCGGAACGATAACAATCCACGCCGTCCGGCCCGCGCCCGGTTCCCCGGCTCCCGGCGCCGCGGCGGAGCCCGACGGGCGCCCCCGGCGGCGCCCGGGGCGCACGGAGCGCTCCGGTGCACGCCACCGGTGCTTCGGCCGCCCGCGCACACGACCGTCCGTGCAGCGGTCCCCGGCCGGAACCGCCCGGGAACACTCGACCCGGCGGGCCGGTCTGCCGATATCACCGGCGGCACTTCCTCGCGCCGTCCCTCTGGAGGCATCTTCCGTGACCTGGCTCCGTGTCCTGACCGCCCTGGGCATCCTCGCCACCGCGGCGAGCGCCCTGCTCGTCTTCGCCCTCTGCACGGCCGCGGGCCACGGCGAGCGCGCCACCGGCGACGCCCCCGGTGGCGATCTGCGCTCGGACGCCGAGCGCTCCGGCCTCATCCGCCCGACCGGCGGGGACAACTGACGGGTCATCACCTCACCCTCCGGGCACCGGGGCGTCCGGCCGGAGGGTTCTCCGTCGACATCAGGACACGATGTGTCCTATGGTGAACAATGTGTTCTCCGGCCGGTCCCCCGGCCGCAGGACACCGGCGTGCCATCCGCCCCGCCCTGCCCGGGCCGCTCGGCACGCCGCCCCCGCCCGGACGAAGGAGGACCCCGGCATGGCCGACACCATGACCACCGCCAAGGCGGACCTGGTCGACCTCGCACACCGCAGGATGCGCACCGCCATCCCCGACAACGGCTGGACCGTCCGCCAGAAGCTCGCCCTCACCTGCCGGATCCTGTTCGACGCCGGCCACGACTCCGGCCTGGCCGGCCAGATCACCGCCCGCGCCGAACGCCCCGGCACCTACTACACCCAGCGGCTCGGACTCGGCTTCGACGAGATCACCGAGGACAACCTGCTGCTGGTCGACGAGGACCTGGAGGTCCTGGAGGGCGACGGCATGGCGAACCCCGCCAACCGCTTCCACAGCTGGGTCTACCGGGCCCGCCCCGACGTCGCCTGCATCATCCACACCCACCCGCCGCACGTCTCGGCGCTGTCGATGCTGGAGACGCCCCTGGTCGTCTCGCACATGGACCTCACCCCGCTCCACGACGACTGCGCCTTCCTGGAGACCTGGCCCGGCATCCCCGTCGGCAACGAGGAGGGCGAGCTGATCTCCGCCACGCTCGGTGACAAGCGCGCGCTCCTGCTCGCCCACCACGGCATGCTGGTGGCCGCCGGCGGCGTCGAGGAGTCCTGCACCCTCGCCGTGCTCTTCGAGCGGGCCGCCCGGCTCCAGCTGCTCGCCTCGGCGGCCGGCCGGATCCAGGAGATACCCGAGGCCCTCGCCCGGGAGGCCCACGACTGGACCTCCACCACCAAGCGCAGCCAGGCCAACTTCGCCTACTACGCCCGCCGCGCGCTGCGGGCCGGTCACGGCGACGCGCTCGGCACCGCCGGCACCCGGACCGAGGGAGGTGCCTGAGATGGCCGGACCCGTGCTGGAGGGGATCATCGCCTACCCGGTGACCCCGTTCGCCCCCGGCGCCGAGGGCGGCGTCGACACCGCCGCCCTCACCGCCCTCGTCGACCGGCTGATCGAGGCCGGCTGCCACGCCGTCGCCCCGCTCGGCTCCACCGGCGAGAGCGCCTACCTCGACGACCGGGAGTGGTACACCACCGCCGAGACCTCGCTCGCCGCCGTCGCCGGCCGGGTGCCCGCCGTGGTCGGCGTCGCCGACCTCACCACCCGCAACGCCGTACGGCGCGCCCGGTTCGCCGAACGGGCGGGCGCGGACGCGGTGATGGTGCTGCCGCAGTCGTACTGGAAGCTCGACGAGCGCGAGGTCGTCCGGCACTTCACCGAGGTCGCCGACGCCGTCTCCGTCCCGGTGATGGTCTACAACAACCCGGCCACCAGCGGCATCGACCTCTCCCCCGAGCTGATGGTCTCGCTGGTCCGGCGGGTGGAGAACATCACCATGGTCAAGGAGAGCAGCGGCGATGTGCAGCGGATGCACCGGCTCGCCCAACTCACCGACGGCGAACTGCCGTTCTACAACGGCAGCAACCCGCTGGCGCTGGAGGCCTTCGCGGCCGGCGCGGCCGGCTGGTGCACCGCGGCGCCCTGCCTGATCCCGGGCCCGGTGCTGGAACTCCACCGCGCCGTGCGCGCCGGGGACCTCGACACCGCCCGCGAGGTCTTCTACCGCCAGCTGCCCGTCCTGGAGTTCATCCTCCGCGGCGGCCTGCCCACCACCGTCAAGGCCGGCCTGGCCCTGCTCGGCCTCGACGTCGGCACCCCGCGCCCCCCGCTGCTCCCGCTCGACGAGCCCGGCACCGTCCGCCTCGCCGAGCTGCTCGCCGCCACGGCCTGAGCCACCGGCGCGCAGCGCCACCCGGCCGCAGCCGCCCGGGCACCGAATAGGTGTCCGGGCGGTGCGCTGGCTAGGCTCGGGCCTTTGGAGCCCTTCGGGGCGGCAGCGGCGGGAGGAACGGTGGGCCGGGTGGGCAGGTGGGAGCGGGCGCTGGACGCGGCGGGGGTCCGGGAGCCCGGATTGCGGGCGGAGTACGGGCGTCAGCGCGAGCAGGTGACCCGCTACCGGCGGGAGGTCGCGACGGCGGCCGGACTGCTGCTGCCCGAGCGGATGGTCCCGCACGTGATCACCGCGGCCGCGTTCATGCACCGCACCGACACCCTGCTCGACAGCGGCCCGGTCGCGGGGCGGCGGGAGGCGGCCGCCCGCTGGCGGCGGGAGGTCACCGACGGCCTCGCCGCCGGGCGCTCCGAGGACCCCGGGCTGCGTCCGCTGCTGAACAGCGCGGCCGCCCACCCCGTGCTGCGCGACCGGGCCCTGGAGTACCTCGCGGCGGCCGACGCCGACCTCGACTTCGCCGGGTTCGGCACCGAGGAGGACTACCAGCGCTACGTGGACGGCTACTCGCTGCCGGGCTTCATGGTCGTCGCCGCGCTGCTCGGCCCGCCCGGCGACCAGAGCGCCTACCGGGCCGCCTGCCGCACCTTCATCGACGGCAGCCAGCGGCTCGACTTCGTCAACGACCTCGCCGAGGACCTCGCGGACGGCCGGCTGACCATCCCCGTCCGGTGGCTGGAGCGGCACGGCGTCACCCGGGCCGAGCTGGAGCGGGCCGACGACCGGCCCGCCGTGCGGGCCCTGCTCGGCGAACTGCTCGACACGGCGGACCGCACGCTGGCCGAGGGCCGGGCCGTGGTGGCGCTGGTCCCGGAGGCCCACCGCCCGATGGTGCGCTGCGTCGTCGAGGTGGAGACGCTCACCAGCGCCGCCGCGCGCGCCGACCTCGGTGCGCTGCTCCGCCGTTCCGCGAGCCCGGCCAAACCGGCCGCACTGCGCCTGCTCGCCCGCGAGTACCTGCGGGCCCGGCGCTTCCGCCGCTGAGAACGGGCGGCGGACGGACGGCGGACGGACGGCGCAGGAGCGGGGTCAGGGCAGCGTCGGGACGCGGTCGCCGGGGCCGGCCGGGTCGTCGTGGATCACCACGAGGATCTCGGCCGGCGCCGCGCCGGTGGAGCGGCAGCGGTGCGGCAGGGCGGCGTTGAAGTAGACGCTGTCGCCCGGCGCGAGGACGACCGTCCGCTCCGGGAACTCCAGCTCCGCGGTGCCCTCGTGGACGAAGAGGAACTCCTCGCCCGCGTGGGACTTGAACGGTGCGTCCCCCGGTTCCAGGGGCGGGTGCATCATGAAGGGCACCATCTGCTTGCCGGCCAGCCCGGTCGCGATGCCCTCGTAGCGGGCGGAGCCCCCACCGCTCCCCCCGGCCATCGGGGTCCGCTCGCCGGCCCGCACCACGGTGACCAGTTCGGGCTCGACCTCGTCCGAGAAGAGCCGGCCGACGTCCACGTTCAGCGCGTGCGCGAGCTTGAGCGCGGTGGAGATCGACGGGTCGCTCAGGCCGCGCTCCACCTTGGAGAGGTAGCTCTTGGTGACGCCGACCCGCGCCGCCAGCGCCTCCAGGCTGAGCCGGTTCTGCTTCCTCAGCACCCTCACCCGGCTGCTCATGGGCCGCCCCTCACCACCTGTCGCCACCGCGGAACGTTCCGGTCCAGTATCCCAGCACCGCGACGCCCGTCCGTCAGTGCCCGTCGTGGTCGTCCGGGCGCACCGCGATGTGGTCGGGGGCGAGTTCGACGGCGACCCGGTGCTCCATGCCGAGCGCCTCCAGGAACTTGGCCGGGAGCTGGACGCGGCCGGTGCGGTCCAGCATCACGTACTCGGTCTCGTTGACCGACTCCTCGCCGTGCTCGTCGGTGGTGGTGCGGCGCAGCACCTCGCTGCTGGTGCGGCCGTCGCGGATGGCGACGGTGCGGCGGACCTCGCCGGCCACCATCGGGTCGTGGGTGACGATGACCACGGTGGCGCCGAGTTCGCGGTTGACGGTGCGGAAGGCCTCGAAGATGCTCGCCCCGGTGTCCGAGTCCAGCTCGCCGGTGGGCTCGTCGGCGAGCAGCACCGGCGGGTTGTTGGCCATCGCGACGGCGATGGCGACGCGCTGCTGCTGGCCGCCGGACATCTCGCTCGGCCGGCGGCGGGCGAGGTCGCCGATCTCCAGGGCCTCCAGCAGCTCGGCGACCCTGGCGGCCTGCTGACGCGCGCCGCCGTGGGTGCGACGGCCCCGCAGCTGCATCGGCAGGGCGATGTTCTCGGCGGCGGTGAGGAAGGGCAGCAGGTTGCGGGCGGTCTGCTGCCAGATGAAGCCGACCACCTCGCGCCGGTAGCGCAGCCGCTCGCGCGGGGACATCTCCAGCAGGTCGCAGCCGGCGACGGTGGCGGTGCCGGCGGTCGGCACGTCCAGCCCGGCGAGGATGGTCAGCAGGGTGGACTTCCCGCTGCCGGAGGCGCCGACCAGGGCGACCAGGTCGCCCTGGCGGATGGTCAGTTCGAGGCCCTGCAGCGCCTGCACCTCGACGCCCTGGGCGCTGAAGATGCGCACCAGCCGGTCGCAGACGATGGCGGCGTCCGCGTCGTGGGCGGCCCGGGGACCGGCCGCGGCGGCGCGCGCCCGTTCCTGGAGTTCCTGGAAGGTGGGGGCCTGGGCGGTCCGCTGGTCCTGGGCGCTGCCGTTCACCGCGGCTCTCCTCTCGTCGGCGCTGGGGTGCTGGGGTCGGGGTCGGTCGGGCGCGGGCGTGTCGTCGCCGGGGGGCCTTGGGGTCTCATCGCTGGTCCCCCGCGCGCAGTTCGGTGGTGATCTGGCGCCGGCCCGCGATGAACGCCTCGGCGACGATGCCGGCCGAGACGAGCGCGGCGAGGCCGAGGGTGGGCAGCGCGACCGCCGCGACGTCGACCGGCAGGCCGCGCGCGATGTCCGCGCCGACCAGGATCGACAGGTCGAAGGACGGGCCGAGCAGGGCGACCGCGGCGAGGGCGACGAGGCCGCCGCCGACGGCCGCGACCAGGGTCTGCGGCAGCGTCTCGACCAGGATGAGGGTCAGGCCCTGGCGGGGGCGCAGGCCCATGGTGCGCAGCCGGGCGAGCAGGGCGGTGCGCTCGGGAGCGGCCCTGACCAGGGTGAGCAGGACGGCGAGCAGGGCGAGCGACCCGGCGCCGAGGACGGCGGTCCAGAACAGCCGGGCGGCGGAGCGCTGGAGGGGGTCGTCGCCGAGGTCGGCGGTGACGGACACGCTGGTGCGCACGGTGTACCCGGCCGGCAGGTCGCCCGGGCCGGAGGCGCCGGCGGCGGCGGCCGCGCTGCGTTCGGTGCCGGAGGCGATCTTCTCGCGCACCAGGTTCCGCAGCCCGCCCTCGTCGACGGAGCCGGTGGCCAGCCAGAGGTTGGCGCGGTCGAGTTCGGGGGCGAGGGCGACGGCCGGACCGGCCGGCAGGACGACGAACAGCCGGCCGTCGCCCTGGAGGGCGGGGGTGCCGTCGACGGTGCCCGCGGTGCCGACGAGCAGTTCGCCGCCGTTCGGCAGCCGCAGCCGGTGGGTGGCCTCCGGGCCCAGTTGCGCGGCGAGCGCCGTGGAGATCAGCGCGGGCACCGGCGCGTCCGGCCCGCCGGTGCCGCCCGACAGCGCGGCCGGGTCGAAGGCGCCGCGCCCGAGCGAGCGGGAGATCTCCGCGTAGGCCGCCGGGTCGGCGACCACGGCGAAGACCCGGACCGCGCCGGTGCCGCCGAGCACGAACACCTCGGTGTCGGCCCAGATCCGGGCGGAGGCCCGCACGCCGGGCAGACGGCCGGCCGCGTCGGCGAACTCCGGTGACACGGTGACGCCGATCGGGACGACCACGGAGGCGTCGCCGCCGACGCTCAGCCGGGCGGCGGCGGTGCGCGCCGTGTCGACGGCGCCGAGGATGGTGGCGCCGAAGCCGGCGGTGGTGACGGCGAGCAGCAGCGCGAGCAGCGGCAGCACCGAGGGGCGCTGCCCGGCGCCGGAGCCGCGGGCGGCGCGGGCCAGGCCGAGGAAGCCGATGGCGCCGGGGCGCCGGGCGGTGGCGCGGGCGAGCGCGCCGAGCAGCAGCGGCTGGAGGCGGGCGAGCAGCAGTCCGCCGGTGAGGGCGAGCAGCAGGGGCGCCGCGACCAGCAGCGGGTCGGCGCCCGCCCCCTCGGGGGCCACGCCGCGCCGTCCGACCTCGGCCACGGCGGCGACCGTCAGGCCCAGGACGGCGAGTTCGCCGACCAGGCGCCGCCGGGCGCCGCCGGGCCGGGGCCGGGACCAGAGCCGGGCGGCCCGCAGCGGGAGCGCGAGCAGGGAGAACAGGGCGACGGCCGTGGCGGCGAGCAGCGCGCCGCCCCAGCGCGGGGTGGGCAGCAGCAGGAGCGCGAGCGCGGTGGCCAGGAGCGCGGCGGGCAGCACGGTGACGGCGCCCTCGGAGAGCAGGCGCCGGACGACCCCGGTGCGGGAGCCGCCGCGGGCCTGGAGCAGGCGCAGTTCCGCGATCCGGCGGTCGCCGGCGAGCGCGGCGGCCAGGCAGAGCACGACCACGCCGACGCCGGCCAGCCCGGCCGGGCCGATCGAGGAGAGCGGCGCGGCGGCCTCCTGCCGGGCGACGGCCTGGCGGAGCAGCGGGGGCAGCGGCGAGCTGATCCGCAGGCCGACCCGGTCGGTGGCGTTCGCCAGCGCGTTGGCGGTGTGCCCGGTGAGGTAGGAGGCGAGCTCCCGCTCGGTCGCGGCCATCCGGTCGGCGCGCAGGCCGTCGACGTCGACGGGCAGCCGCCAGAAGTCCTGGGCGCCGGTGTGCCAGGTCCTGATCTGCGGGAGGGCGGAGGCGTCGACGAGGCCGGCGCTGTGCCAGTAGGCGGCGGGCCGCTTGCCGCTGGTGAAGTTGAGGCAGGCCCGGTTGGGGCAGGGCAGCTCGCTCCAGTAGGGGTCGTTCTGGTCGGTGACCTCGACGATGCCGACCACCTTGGCCAGGGGCGCGGTGTCGTCGGGTGAGGCCGAGGCGGTCTTCAGGATGTCGCCGAGGTGGAAGCCGACCGTCTCGGCGACGTTGCGGCTGACCGCGATCGGGACGGGCTCGTTGGGCGTGGGGGTGCCGGGCCAGCTGCCTTCGGCGAGGGTCACGTGGTCGCGCAGGCCCTGCACGTAGAGCAGGTCCAGGTCGGGGTCGGCCTCGTCGGGCCGGGCCAGGCCGGGATTGGTGAGGGTGCGCGGCTTGCCGCTGCGGGCTCCGTAGACCGGGCCGCCGGGGCCCACGCCGAGGATGCCGGTCCGCGCGACGAGCCGGGCGGCGTCCTCGTCGAGGCGCTGGGCGTTGTCGGGCCGGCCGCCGGCGGGGTCGTTCGGGTTCGAGGCGTCGCCGCCGAGGTCGGCGGTGGCGAGGATGCTGGTGGCCGCCGGTCCCCGGTCGCGCAGGAAGTCGCGCAGGCCCTGGTCGGCGGTGCGGTCCAGGAGCCGGGGGAAGGCGGCCGCCAGGAAGACGGTGCCGAACGCGAGCAAGGCGGTGAGCAGGGCGGCGAGCGGGGCCGCGCGCAGCCGGGTGCGCACCCAGGCCGCGGGGCGGTGGGCGGCCCCCGGGCCGGTGTCCGCGGACCGGGGGGTCGCGGTGTCGGCCGGGCTGGTCACATCTCCTCCAGGTGCCGCAGGCGCTGGGCCACGTCGCGCCGGCGGCGACCGCCGAGCAGGGCCGAGAGCAGGGGGACGGCGGCGATCGCGGCGGCCAGCAGCACGGCGGTGCCGAGCGGCAGGTCGACGACGGCCTCCGGGACGGGGCGGCGGGCCGCCGGGGTGAGCACGACGAGCGGCACGATCAGCCGGACGATCAGGGCGCCGAGGGCGAGGCCGACGATGCTGCCGAGGCCGACCAGGGCGGCCTGTTCGGCGGCGGCGGCGCGCACCAGGCGGCGCCTGGGGGTGCCGAGGGCCAGCAGCAGTGCGGAGTCCCGGGCGCGTTCGCCCGCGGCGGCGGCCGAGGCGGCGCCGAAGCCGATCGCGGCGAGCGCGGTGGTGACGACGGCGATGGCGGCGAGCGCGTTCTGCGGGGCCGCGCTGAGCGGGTCGCCGAGCAGGTCGGCGGCGACCTCGTCGCGGAGCTGGAGTCCGGGGGTGTTGGGAACGGCGCGCAGGGCGGCGGCCGCCCGGGCGGGGGTGGGGTCGTCCGGTCCGGTGGCGGGCAGCCACCACTCGGTGGGGACGGGGGTCTCGTGTCCGGTGGCGGCGAGCGCCCGCCCGACGGTGCCGAGGTCGACCAGCAGGGCGTTGTCGCCGACGACGGGCAGCGACGCGGCCTCGCCGGTGATCCGCACCTGCACGGTGGCGAGGCCGAACGGCACCCGCACGGTGGATCCGACGTCGGAGCCGGTGGCGGTCAGGTAGCCGCGGGTGGCGACGCCGGTGATCTCGGTCTGCGGCCGGACGCCGGCCGGGGTGATGACGACACGCCGGTTGCCGGTGCTGTGGGGGCCGGCGGCGAAGCTCACGCTCAGCAGCCGCCGGTCGTCGGAGGGGTCGGCGAGGACGTTCACCCGGGTGTCGCGCGCGGTGCCGTCGCCGGCACCGGCCCAGGCGAGGCCTGCGGGGACGGTGACCGGCGCCGCGGGGGCGGTCGCGCTGTCGGCGGCGGCGAGCCGGCGCACGGTCAGCGTGCCGCCGTCGGAGCCGTCGAAGGCGAGGTTCACGCCGACGACGGTCAGCGGCGCCGACACGGAGCTGAGCCCGCCGTCGGTGAGCGCGGCGAGGTCGGCGGTGGCGCGGCCCTCGCCGGAGGCGGGGATGCCCTTGAGCGGGACGACGAAGGAGACGTCGTAGCGGTCGCGCAGCAGCAGCCAGGCCTCGGGGGGCTTGACCGACGACGCGAACGCGTCGCCGGGGTCCGCCGGTGCGTGATCGGGCGTGAAGGTGACCTCGGCCTCGATGCGCTGCGGGCGGCCGGGCAGCGTGACCCCGGTCGCGGCGCCGGCGGGCGTGTTCTCGGTGAGCGGGGTGAACAGCCGCTTCGGGTCCTGTCCGTCGAGCAGGTCGGGCCGGACCGGGACGCGCTCGGCGAAGGCCGCCGCGTTCACGGCGAGGATCTGGCCGTGGCTGTTGTCGGGCAGCGACTGCTCCTGGCGGCTGACGGGGATGAGCCGGTCGCCGCCGGGCAGTTCGGCGAACCGGCTGCCCTGGCCGAGCGGGGCGGTGTGGGCGCCGTGGATGCGCAGGCCGCCCGCGGTGGCGAAGGAGGCCTGGTCCTGCTGGGAGGTGTTCCAGGTGGCGTGCTGGCCGAGCGCGAGGACGCCGGTGGACACGCCGAGCACCAGCAGCAGGACCGGTCCGCCGGCCCGGCCGGGGCGCCGGGCGAGCTGCCAGCCGACCAGCGCGGGCCCGAGGCCGCGGCCGCGGGCGGCCACCCGGGCGCCCAGGCGGGCGGCGAGCGGCAGCAGGCGCAGCGCCAGCAGGGTGCCGGCGCCCAGGGCCAGGGTGGGGGTGGCGATCAGGACCGGGTCGAGGCCGAGGCGGCCGTCCGCGTCGGGCGACAACCCTCCGCTGTACTGGGAGAGTTGCTGGTAGGCGAGGACGGCCAGGGCGAGCAGGGCGAGGTCGGCGCCGGAGCGGGCGGCGCCGGCGGCCAGGGCCTGGCGGCTGCCGGCCCGGCGCAGCACGGCGGCACCGGCGCCGCGCAGCAGGGCGGGCACGGCGGCGAGCAGGACGCAGCCGAGGGCGCAGGCGATCGCGACCGGCCACAGGGTCCAGCGCAGCGAGGTGTCCAGCGGGACGTGGCGCAGCGGGCCGAAGCCGCCGAGGACGCGCAGCAGCGGCGGGGTGAGCAGTGGGGCGAGCAGGGCGGCGGGCAGCGCGAGCAGCAGGGCTTCGGTGGCGCTGAAGCCGCCGAGCCGCAGGCCGGAGGCGCCGCGGGCGGCGAGCAGGGCGTTCTCGGCCTGCTGGCGGCCGGCGATGAGGTGGACGACCAGCAGCAGGGCGGCGGAGGCCAGCACGATCAGTTGGAGGGCGCCGATGAGCAGGGTGGAGCGGGCGACCATGGCGCTGGAGTCCAGCTCGCGCAGCAGGTCGGGGAGTTCGGTGCGGGCGACCAGTCCGGCGTTCTTGTCCAGCGCGTCGCGGGCCGGGGTGATCCGGTCGCGCAGGGCGTCCACGGCGCCGGCGCCGACGCCGGTGAAGTCGGCGTCGAGCAGCCAGCTGCGGCCGTTCTGCGGGATGCCGGCGGCGGTGAAGGCGGTGTCGTCGACGAGCAGCGGGCCGTAGGTGGTGAAGCCGCCGACCAGGATCTCGCGGCCCTGGACCGGGTCGAGGCGCCAGTAGAGGTCGGTGGGGTCGGTGGCGCCGTAGACGCCGGTGATCCGGACGGCGAGCGGCGCGCCGCCGTAGCGGTCGGTGAGCCGGACCTCGGCGGGCAGGGCCTCGGCGGCGAGGCCGAGGCGGGTGAGCACGGACTGCGGGACCGCCGCTTCGACCGGGCCGGACGCGCCGCTCGCGGCGGCGGGCCAGGTGCCGGCGAGCAGCCGGACGTACCGGCGGTCGAGGGCGGCGAGGAGGGTGAGGTCGTCGTCCCTGGGGGCGGCGGCCTGCGGGCTGCCCTGCGGGTTGCCCGTCGGGGCACTCCCGGCGCCTCCCGCCGCGGCGGGCAGGCCGTAGGAGCGGCTGCGGGACAGGCCGCGGGTCTCGGCCGGCAGGTCGCCGAAGAGGGTGCGGGCGTAGTCGCCCACCGCCGCGTCGTCCTTGGTCCGCCGGTCCAGCCCGTGCTCGGAGTTGACCACCACGGTGGTCCTCGGATGGCCGCGGCCCTGGAGGGCCTGGCGCTGTCCGACCTCGCCGACGGTGCGCTGGAAGGCGACCAGTGCGGTGAGCACCGCCGTCGTGATCAGTACGGTGAGCAGGGCGGCGGCGGCCAGGGGCAGTCGCCCGCGCAGTCGGCGCACGACGAAGCCGAGCATCCCGTTCCTCCCCCGGTCCTCAATGGTGTCCGCGCCGCGCCGCCCGGACCGGGCGCACGTCTCCCACTGCGCGGATGGGCGCCCGCAGGGGCGCCGTCAGGTGATCACCGGCGCTTGATCACCGGATAGCGGACGATGCTGTCAGATCCGGCCAGCGAAAGGAAGGGACTTGCGCGAAGGATATAAGTAATGAGCAAATGCTCCGAACCGGAGCCGGAACACCCCTGACGGCACGTCAGCCGGACCGGCATTTCGAAGGCATGAACATTTCAATGAAAACCGGCCGCCCCGTCGGCGGGACGGCCGGCACACCCAGGGGGGACGCCGCAATGACGCAGCAACCGGCCGGCACCGTGACCGCTCCCATGGTGGCCGTCACCGATGTCCACCGCAGTTTCGGGACCGGCGAGCGGGCCGTGCACGCCCTGCGCGGCGTCTCCTTCGCGATCGGCCGCGGTGAACTCACCGCGCTCAAGGGCCGCTCCGGCTCCGGCAAGACCACCCTGCTCAACCTGGTCGGCGGCCTGGACAGCCCGACCGGCGGCACCATCACCCTGGACGGCACCGACCTCGGCGGGCTCGACGAGGAGGGCCGGCTCGCGCTGCGCCGGGACCGCCTGGGCTTCGTCTTCCAGTCCTTCGGCCTGCTCCCGGTGCTCACCGCCGCCGAGAACGTCGGCGTCCCGATGCGGCTGCGCAAGGTGCCCGCCGCCCAGCGCGAGGAGCGCGCCCGCACGCTGCTGGCGCTGGTGGGGCTGGCCGACCACGCCAACCAGCGGCCCGGCGAGCTGTCCGGCGGCCAGCAGCAGCGGGTCGCGATCGCCCGGGCGCTGGCCAACGAGCCCGACCTGATCATCGCCGACGAGCCGACCGGCCAGCTGGACTCCGAGACCGGCCGCTCGATCATGGAGCTGCTGCGCGCGGTGGTGCGCAGCGAGGGCGTCACCGTGCTGGTCGCCACGCACGACCCGAACCTGATGGAGCTGGCCGACCGGGTGGTCGAGCTGCGCGACGGGCGGATCGTCGAGGAGAGCGCCGTCGCCGGCTGACGGTCGGCGGCGGGGCCGGGCCGGCCGGCCGTCAGCCGGTCACGGGCGGCGCGTAGAGCTCCAGCTGCAGGCCCCAGGGCGCGGTGAAGTAGACCCAGCGGGTGCCCGCGACGGGATGGCCCGCCCCGATGGTCTGCGGCTCGCCGAGGACGCGGACGCCCCGCGCGCGCAGGAACGCGGCGGCGGCGTCCACGTCGGCGACCCGCAGGGCCAGGTGGTGGCCGCCCCAGTCGCTGTTGGCGGGCGGCACCCGGCGCTGCCCGGGCGCCCGGTACTCGAACAGCTCCAGCTCCAGGCCGTCCGGCAGGCGCACCACCGCCACGTCGGCACTGGCGCGTGGGTGGACGCCGAGGTGACGGTGCATCCAGTCGCCGTCCCGGTCCTCCACCGGCCCGGCGCGGTAGAGCTCCTCGCCGCCGATCAGCGCGGTGAAGAACCCGACCGCCTCGTCGAGGTCCGGCACGGTGCAGGCGAGGTGGTGGACCCCGAGGAGTCCCGGCAGGGCGGTGGTCACGGCTGCAGCTCCGGGGTGACGGCGGGGGCGGACGGGACGGGGGCGGGCGTCCTCAGGGCGCGATGGATCAGCGCAGCCAGGACGGCGGCCAGCACCAGCAGCAGCGGCACCAGCAGGTACCCGACCTGGGGGCTGATCCGGTCGGAGAGCGCGGCGAGCAGCATCGGGGCCGCGCCGAAGGCCGTCCCGGAGGCGTAGCCCATCCGGCTGGAGGCGGCGTCGACGCCGTTGGTGGCGGTGGACAGCACCAGCACGATCGCCATCGGGAACTGCAGCGCCATCCCGAGCCCGCAGAGCACCAGCCCGGTGACCGCGACGGCGGGCACCGTCGAGGCCCAGAACAGCGCGAAGCCGACGGCCGAGACGCCGAGCGAGCCGATCAGCACGACCGGCGCGGCGAAGCGCAGCGTGAAGCGGGCGCCGAACAGCCGCCCGACGAAGATGCCGACCACCAGCGCCGAGCCGGCCGCCGTCGCCCCGGCGGCGCTCACCCCGGCGTGTCCGCGCAGGTAGTCGGACTGCCACTGGGTGAGGCACATCTCCACTCCGGCGACCGCGACGATCACGCCGAGCGCGGCCAGGAACAGCGGCAGGCTGCCGCCCGGCGCCGCCCGCTCCTCGGCGGCCGGCACGTCGTCGGCCGGCACGTCGTCGGCCGGTGCGGCCGAGGGCGCCGGCGCCTCCGGCAGCGGGGCGCGCAGGAACCGGCCGAGCAGGATGACCGCCAGCACCAGCACCGCCGTGAGCGCGATGCCCGGGCGCCAGCCGACGCCCGCGTCGACCAGGACGGCGATGACGAGCGGCGCCAGCAGCCCCATGCCGGACATCGCGGCGTTGGCCTCGCTGATCGCGGCCGGCCCGGCCGCGCCGTGGTGGTCGCTGAGCGAGGGCCAGATCGCGGTCAGCGTCAGGCAGCCGAAGAACGCCGTCAGGAGCGTCGCGCCGAGGGTCTGCGCCGTGCCGTGGGCGAAGGCCAGGGCGAGCGAGCCGACGGCCACGCTGCCGATCGCCCCCCAGAGCGTGCGGCCGCGTCCGAATCGGGCGACCAGCCGGGGGAAGAGCGGCGCGCAGAGCAGCATCGCCACCGAGAAGGCGGTGCCGTGCAGGCTCGCGACGAACCGGCTGGTGTGCTGCTCGTCGCGCAGCAGCGGCACCAACGGGCCGAATCCGTAGAGGAAGTACCCGTACGCGGCGATCTGCGCGTAGAGCAGCCATGTGGTGGCGTCCCTGGTCATTCGAGGCATTGGCCGAAGCTAACCGGCGCCGGCCCGGGGTGTCTGTACGCGCCTGTGGTACCCGTCCGGGTACCACAGCCGACCGCCGCTTCGGCCGTGCCGCCGTCCGCGTCCGCCGTGCCAGCATCGCCCTCCTGACCGAGCGGCAGGACCACGGGAGGGAACCCGGGATGGACGCGGTACACCTGAGCGGAGCGGTGATGACGCACCCGCGCCGCGCCGAGCTGGCACGGGAGTTGATCGAGCGGTGTCGGCCGGAGGAACTGGACCTGGTGCTCGACCCCGAGCCGGACGGCCCGCCGACCGGTCTGCGCACCGCCGTCCGGGCCTGGTCCTCGGTGCCCGCCGGCGCCACCCACCACCTGGTCCTCCAGGACGACGCCGTGCTCACCCCCGGTTTCTTCGACCACGTCCGGGCGGCGGCCCGCGCGGTGCCCGACGCGGCGCTCGCCTTCTACACGCACTGGCAGTCCCGCAACGCCGCCGCCGTGCGGCTGGCCGTGCTGTCCGGGCACCGCTGGGCGCCCGCCACCGACGAGTACACCCCGACGGTGGTGCTGCTGCTGCCCGCGCCGGTCGCGGACGGCTTCGCCGAGTACGCCGGGCGGCACGGCGCCACCTGGGCGGACGACGTGGTGATGAGCCGCTACCTGCGCGCCGCCGGTGTGCCCGTCCTGCTGGCCGCGCCCAACCTCGCCGACCACGCCGACGTGCCCAGCATGCACGCCAACGGCGGCCACGGGCCGCGCCGGGCGGCCTGCTTCGCCCCGCTGCCGCCCGGCACCTCCTGGGAGCTCTCCGACGGGGCGGCGCGGCTGGACGCCGTGCCGTTCTTCAAGCACGGCCGCGCCCAGGTCGCCACCCGGGGGGCGGACGGCCGCTGGACCGGGGTCGAGGCCCACCGCTACCTGCGCCGGATCGGCCTGGACCCCGGCGACGCCCTCGCGCGGCTGGACGAACGGCTCGACGGCGCCGGGCCGCGGACCGCCGTCCTGCCGGGCGCGATCGGGCGGCCCGCCCTGGAGGCGCACTGGCAGACCGCGCTGCTGACGGGCGTGGTCACCGCCACCCGCGCCCGCGCGGCCGCCGGACCGGACGGCGAGCTCGCCGAGCGGGCGCTCGGCACGCTCGGCGCCGGCGGCCTGTGCACCCGCTTCGGCGACGACGCCCTGGACCGGCTGCGCCCCGGTCTGCTGGAGCTGGCCCGGGCCGGGTACGCCGAGGGCCTGGCGGCCGGGGCCCGGCTCACCCCCGCCCCGGGCGGCGGCGGTCCGGCCCGTCCGGTCCGCGCGCGCCGGGTGGTGGTCACCGGCCGGGGCGGCCCGGACGCGACGGAGCTGGCGGGCGCCCTGGCCGGGGCGCTGGCCGACGCCGACTGGGAGGTCACCCTGTGGGGCGCCCCCGACGCCCACCACCCCGGGGTGGAGGCGGCCGGGCCCGGTACCGCGCCGACCGGCGCCACCGCCCTGGTCCAGGTGCTGGACGGCGACCCCGCCGCGGCGGCCGAGCACGCCGAGCAGGCCCTGCGCGCCGGCCGGGCGGCGGCCGCAGCGGGTGTCGGCCGGGCCGTCCTGGTCGCGGGCGAGGCCCACACGGCCGCCCTCGGCCCGGACACCGGCGCCGCCACCGTGCTGCGGACCGGGCTGGTCTACGGCCCCGGCGTGCAGAACGGGTCGGTGCTGGAGCAGGCGGTGCGCCGCTCCCTGCTGGCGCGGCCGATCCGGGTGGCGGGGCACCGGGGGCGGCGGTGGCGGCCGGTCTTCGTCGACGACCTCGCCGAGGCCGTCGACCGCGCCCTGCGGCTGCCCCCGGCCGGCCGGCCGCTGGACGTCTGCGGCGGCGAGGCGCTGGGCGCCGTCCAGCTCGCCGAGGCGGCCTCGGCGGCGGTCCGGCCGGTGCCGGTCGAACCGCTGGACGCGGCGGAGGCGGCAGAGCCGGCGCCGCCCGAGGACCCCGTCCGCTCCCCCGAGGCGGCCGCGACGGCGCTCGGCTGGCGGCCGCGCACCGCCCTCGCGGACGGCCTGCGGGCCTGGTCCCAGTGGCTGGCGTACGAGGCCGGACCGCGCCCCGGCGCGGCCGAGTCCGCCGAGTCCGCCGAGGCGGCCGAGCCGGCCGGGACCGCCGGGGGCGCCCGGTGACCCCGATCCCGCTGTCCACCGAGGCCGCCAGCATCGCCACCCCCGGCGGCGCCAACGAGGACCTGGTGCTCACCGGCCCGTTCTTCGCACTCGTCCTCGACGGCGCGACGGCCGAACCCGGCGCCAGCACCGGCTGCGGCCACGACGTCCGCTGGCTGGTCGCCGAGGTCGGCCTCCGGCTCACCGGCGCCCTGCTGCACGACCCCGACGGCCGCCGGCCGCTGCGCGAACTGCTCCACGACGCGCTGTCCGACCTCGCCACCGAGCACGGCCGCACCTGCGACCTGGACAACCCGTGCAGCCCCACCGCGACCCTCGCCCTGCTGCGGCTGGCCGGGGACACCGTCCAGCACCTGGTGCTCGGCGACTCCACGGTGGCGCTGCGGGACCGCTCCGGCGCCGTCCGGGTCGTCACCGACGACCGGCTGGAGCGCCTGATCCACCTGCCCTGGGCCGAACTGCGCCGCCACCGCAACCAGCCCGGCGGCTTCTGGGTGGCCGGCCCCAGGCCCGAGGCCGCCCGGCACGCGCTGGCCGGCAGCGCCCCCGCCGCCGGGCTGGCCACCGCCGCGCTGCTGACCGACGGCGCCGCCCGGCTGGCCGAGCGCTACGACTGCGCCTGGCCCGAACTCCTCGACCTGCTGGAGCGGGAGGGCCCGGTGCAACTCGTGGAGCGCGTCCGCGCCGCCGAACTGCGCACCGCGCCCGGCCGCTACCCCGGCAAGCACCAGGACGACGCCACCGCCGTGCTCTGCCGCTTCGAGACCCCCGAGGGGCGGTGACCGCCGTGCGCTACGACGGGCCCGCCGAGCCGTTCGGGATCGCCTTCGTCGGCTGCGGCTACGTCGCCGACCTGTACGCCGCTACCCTGCCCGACCACCCCTTCCTGCGCCTGGTCGGCGTCCACGACCGCGACCCGGCCCGGGCCGCCGCCTTCACCGCCCACCACGGCGTGCCCGCCTACCGGACGGCGGCCGACCTGCTCGCCGACCCCGCCGTGCGGGCCGTGGTCAACCTGACCAACCCCGCCGGCCACTACGAGGTGACCAGGGCCGCCCTGCTGGCCGGCAAACACGTCTACGTCGAGAAGCCGCTCGCCCCCGACCTCGACCGGGCCCGCGAACTGGCCGCGCTCGCCGCCGAACGCGGCCTGCAGCTCGCCTCGGCCCCCTGCGGGCTGCTCGGCGACGCCGCCCAGACCGCCTGGCGGGCGCTGCGCGAGGGCCGGATCGGCACGCCCCGGCTGGTCTACGCCGAACTCGACGACGGCCCGATCCTGCGGATGCCGTTCCGGGAGTGGATCAGCCCCTCGGGCGCGCCCTGGCCCTACCTGGACGAGTTCGAGACCGGCTGCACCCTCGAACACGCCGGGTACTGGCTCACCTGGCTGACCGCCTTCTTCGGCCCGGTCCGGGAGGTGGCCGCGTTCTCCGCCCGGGTCGCCCCCAATCCGCACGTGCCGCCCGGCACCGCGCTCGCACCGGACTTCTCGCTGGCCTGCCTCGGCTTCGAGGGGGGCGTCACCGCCCGGCTGACCACCAGCATCCACGCGCCCAAGGACTACTCGCTGCGGGTCGTCGGCGACGAGGGCCTGCTCACCGTCGCCGACTCCTGGGACTACGACTCGCCGGTCACCGTCACCCGCCGGCCCGACGGCCCGGCCGAACCCTGCCCGCCCGTCCCCGGCCCCCGACGGCGCCACCGCTACCCGGGCACCCACTCCATGGACTTCGCCCGGGGCGTCGCCGAACTCGCCGTCGCCGCGGGCGGATCACGGCCCTCGCGGCTCCCGCTGGACCACGCCCTGCACGTCCTCGAACTCACCCTGGCGATCGCCGAGGCCGGGCCCGGCAGCGTGACCCGGCCCACCACCACCTTCGCGCCCGTGGCGCCGCTGCCGTGGGGCCTCGGGCCCGCGGAGAGAGGAGAAGAGCGATGAGAACAGAAGTGCCCTCACCTCCCGGCCCCGGGGCACCGCCCCGGCTGTCGGTCGTCGGCACCGGCTACCTCGGCACCACCTACGCGGCCTGCTACGCCGAACTCGGCCACCGGGTCACCGGCCTGGACACCGACCCGGTGAAGATCGCCGCACTGGCCGCGGGCGAGGTGCCGTTCCACGAACCCGGCCTGGCCGAGCTGGTCCGGCGCGGCCTGGACTCCGGCCGGCTGGCCTTCACCACCGATCCGGCGCGGGCCGCCGCCGGGGCCGAGGCGCACCTCATCTGCGTCGGCACCCCGCAGCGCGCGGACGGGGCGGGCGCCGACCTCGGCCAGGTCGCCGCCGCCGTCCGCGCGCTCGCCCCGCACCTGCACGGGCGCACCCTGGTCGTCGGCAAGTCGACCGTCCCGGTGGGCACCGCCGAGTGGGTCGAGCGGCTGCTGCGCAAGCACGCGCCCGACGACGCGGACCCCGAGGTCGCCTGGTGCCCGGAGTTCCTCCAGGAGGGGCGCGCCGTCGAGGACGTGCTGCGCCCCGACCGGATCGTGGTCGGCGCCCGCGGGAGCTGGGCGCGCGAGACGCTGGCCCGGGTGCACCGGGGCGTGTACCGGCTGGCCGAGCGCGAGGGGCGCGACGTGCCCACCGTGGAGACCGACTTCGCCACCGCCGAGCTGGTGAAGTCCGCGGCCAACGCCTTCCTCGCCACCAAGATCTCGTTCATCAACGCGATGGCCGAGCTCTGCGAGGCCACCGGGGCCGATGTCGCCGGCCTGGCCGAGGCGCTCGGCCACGACGACCGGATCGGCCCGCGCTTCCTGCGGGCCGGGGTGGGCTTCGGCGGCGGCTGCCTGCCCAAGGACATCCGCGCCCTGCAGGCCCGCGCCCACCAGCTCGGCGCCGGTGCGGCGGTGCGCTTCCTGCACGAGGTGGAGCTGATCAACCAGCGCCGCCGCGAACGCGTCCTGCAGCTGGCCGGGGAGCTCCTGGACTGCGTGGCGGGACCGAGCGGGCCCGAGCTGTCCGGCACCCGGATCGCCGTCCTGGGCGCGGCCTTCAAGCCGGACTCCGACGACGTCCGGGACGCCCCGGCGCTGGCCGTCGCCCGGCTGCTGCACGGCGCCGGCGCCCGGGTACGGGTGTACGACCCGCTCGGGCGGGACAACGCGCGCCGCACCCACCCCGAACTCGGCTACGCCGACGGGCTGGAGCAGGCCTGCACCGGGGCCGACCTGGTCTGCGTGCTGACCGAGTGGCAGGAGTTCCGTGACGCCGATCCGGCCGCCCTGGCCCGCGTGGTGAACGGACGCATCGTCATCGACGGCCGCAACTGCCTGGACCGGTACGCCTGGAACGCGGCCGGCTGGACGTACCGGGGCCTCGGCTGGAAGGAGGCGCCCTGATGGCCGGGAAGCTGATCCTGGTGACCGGCGGGGCCGGCTTCGTCGGCGGCCGGCTGATCCGCCGGCTGGTGGACGCGGAGCCCGGTGCGGAGATCGTCTCGGTGGACAACTACTTCACCGGCACGCCGGCCCGCCACGTCGACCACCCCCGGGTGCGCTACCTCCACGGCAACACCGCCGACCTCGGCACGCTCTGGCCCGAACGGGGGCTGCGCCCGCCCGCCGTCGTCTACCACCTGGGCGAGTACTCGCGGATCCCGCAGTCCTTCGAGGAGCCGGAGCGGGTCTGGGAGTTCAACCTGCTCGGCACCCGGGAGGTGGTCCGGTTCTGCCGGCTGAGCGGCGCCCGGCTGGTCTACGCGGGCTCCAGCTCGAAGTTCGGCAACGGGGGCCGCGACGAGCACCTCAACCCGTACGCCTGGACCAAGGCGAAGAACATCGAGTACATCCGCAACACGGCGGACTGGTTCGGCCTGGACCATGTGATCACGTACTTCTACAACGTGTACGGCCCCGGCCAGATCACCTCCGGCTCGTACGCCACCGTGATCGGCATCTTCGAGCAGCAGTACCGGGCCGGGCTGCCGCTGACCGTGGTCGAACCGGGCACCCAGAGCCGCGACTTCACCCACGTCGACGACATCGTCGAGGGCCTGCTGCTGTGCGCGGAGCGCGGCTCCGGGGACGGCTACCTGCTCGGCCGGGGCGAGGAGTACCCACTGATCGAGGTGGCCCGGATGTTCGGCGGCGAGATCGCGATGGTGCCGGCCCGCCGGGGTGAGCGCACCAGCGGCCGCGCGGACAACTCGCGCTCCCGGGAGCTCGGTTGGGAGCCGAAGATCTCACTTCCGGACTACATCGCGGACTTCGTCACGGCCTTCGGGCCGGCCTCGGCCGCCTGGTCGCCGACCGGGCTCACGATGCCGTAGCGCAGGGCGATCGCCACCGCCAGGGTCCGGTTGGGGCAGTTGAGCTTGGCCAGGACCATGGTCACGTGGCGCTTGGCGCCGTGCACCGAGATGCCGAGGCGGGCGGCGATCTCCTTGTTGCTCAGCCCCTCCACCAGCAGGGCGAGGGTCTGCCGCTCCCGCCCGGTCAGCGCGCCGCCGGCCACTCCCGGCCGGCCGCCGCCCGGGCGGGGCGCGGGGCGTCCGCGGGCCGGGGACCACGCGGGCCGCAGCACCAGGCGGCGCAGCGAGTCCGCGAGCAGCGCGGTGGTCACCTGCTCCAGGGGCAGGAAGCCGTCCACCCCGGCGGCCTCCCAGGGCTCGGGGCAGCGCGCGGCGGCGGCGTCCAGCAGCACCAGCAGCCGGCCGTCCCCGCGCGGGGCGGCCAGCAGCGCCCGCATCCAGGGCGGCGCCTGCGCGACGCACACCAGCGCCACCACGTCGGACTCCCACAGCTCGGCGGCCGTCCCGATCCGGTCCGGCGCCCTGGTCACCGCCTCGGCCACCAGGGGCAGGGCGGCGAGCATCCCGGCGATGCCGTGCCGGTGCAGCTCGCTCTCCGCGACGACGGTCACCGAGAGGCCGTCCGGTGCGGCCGGCCCGCCCGGGCCGTTCACGACCCGTCCGCCAGCAGCTCCCGCCAGTGCCGCACGGCCGACTCGTCGACCGGGCGCTCCCAGCTGCCCTCCGGGCGCACCCGGGTGCCGACGTGGAAGGCGTCGACGCCGCCGGCCCGCAGCGGCGCGACGTGCCGTTCGCGCAGCACCCCGCCGGCGATCAGCCGCGGGCCGGTGCCCGCGCGGGCGGCCCGCTCGGCGAGCAGGGTCGCCGTGCCCTCCTCGACGCCCTGCCGTCCGCCGGAGCTGAGCACCGCGTCGAGCCCGGGCAGGGCGCCGATCGCCGCCCAGGCCGCCGCGCGGTCGGCGGCGAAGTCGACGGCCTTGTGGAAGGTCCAGGCCCGCCCGTCCAGCACCTCCAGCACGGCCTCGACGGCGGCCAGGTCCACCGCGCCGTCCGGCCCGAGGAAGCCCAGGACGAACTCCTCGGCCCCGGCCCGCAGCAGTTCCCGGGCCCGTTCCCGCAGCGCCCGCGGATCCCCGGCGGCGAAGCCGTCCGCCTCCCGCAGCATCACCCGCACCGGGAGGTCCACCGCCGCCCGCACCGCCCGCAGCGTCTCCACCGGCGGGGTGAGCCCCCATCTCCCCATGTCACTCACCAGTTCGATCCGGTCCGCACCCCCGCGCGCAGCCGCCCGGGCGTCCAGCTCGTCCAATGCGATCACTTCGAGCAGTGGTCTAGACATGCTTAGAGCATGACACAACCTCCCCACCGGGCCGGAGCGTTCGCACACACCGCCCCCACCGCCAACCGCCCCACCGGACCCAGCCGCCGGGCTTCCGGGCGGCGCCTCAGGCCGGGTCGGGCGACTCCCGCCGGGCGGCCACCGGGTCGGTGACGCCCCCGGGCGAGGCCTCGCCGGTGGTGTTCCAGCCGGCGAGGCGGGCCGCGGGCCGGTAGACCGACTCGTAGAAGTCGAGGACGACGGCCCGCGGGTCCTCGCCGTCGCGCACCTCGTCGTAGTCCAGCACGGCCAGGTGGCTGCCGCCGCGCTCGACCCAGCGGGCGGCGGCGGGCCGCAGCGCCGCGTCCGCGAGGCCGGCCGGTTCGGGCGCCGCGTAGGAGTAGAAGGCCGGCCCGGGGAAGTCGTCGTCGCCGAACCAGAAGCCGGAGCTGATGACCTCGCGGGAGTAGGCCTCGCGGGTCACCGGGTCGACCGTCGCCGGCTGTTCGACCGCACGGCCGGAGAACCGCGTGACGGCGATGTCGAAGGTGTGCCAGAAGTGGTGCACCGGGCTGGTCTTCCCGCAGAAGCGGGCGGCGAACTCCTCCAGCACCAGGCCGACCTGGCCGAGCACCTGCCAGTAGCGGTTGACCCAGAACGGGTCGTAGGCGGCGTGCTCGGTGTCCTCGGTGAACGGCCGCCCGGCGTCGGGCAGGTCGAACGGGAACGGGTGCGGGAGGGACACCGGCACCCCGACGGCGTCGAGGGCCTCCAGCGTCCGGCGGTAGAACGACGCCACGGACTGCCCGGCGAGCGGGAACGAGGCGCTCCGGCCGTCGGACGAGCAGACCACCAGCCGGTGGGCGACGAAGTCGAAGTCGACGCAGAAGGACCCGCCCCCGTCGCCCACCGCCATCGGACGGGTGGTGATGCCGCGCCCGGTGAGGTAGTAGGGGACGTTCCACCAGTGGTTGCGCCGCACGCTGTACGCCAGCCGGATCTTCCCGACGACCTGCGCGAAGCGGTGCACCGTCGCCTTGGAGTCCTGCCACCGGGCCAGCGGAATCGGGGGGAACAGCTCCATGCGCCCCACGCTAGGCCCGCCCGCCCGCTCCCGCATCCGCGCACCCGCCGCCGGCTGCGCGGATCACGACGGCAGGGTGATCGACTGGGCGTGGTGGAAGACGTTGCCGTCGTCCCAGAGCTTCTTGGCGTGCTGCAGGCGGGGGTAGTTCTCCTTGTAGTACAGGCGCTGGTAGGGGGGCTGCCGGTCGGCGGTGGTGCCGAGGTCGGTGTCGGGGTAGTTGACGTAGGCGCCGTCGGTGTCGGTGCCGGTCTCGGGGATGCCGCCGGTGGTCCGGTAGGTGTCCTGGTAGAGACCGCGGAGGTAGCTCAGGTGGGCGGCGTCCTGGGCGGGGTCGGTCCAGTAGGTCTGGTACTGGAGCTTCATCACGGAGTCCCGCTGCGCGGCGGCGGTCTCGGCGGGGCCGCGCTCGTTCACCCGGCAGCCGTAGGAGTCGATCTGGACCAGGGTCTGGGTGAGGTCGACGCCCTCGACGTCCTTGGTGAGCCAGTTCCACCAGGTGTCGATCTGGGCGGGGGTGAAGGCCGTGCGGTGGTAGGCGGACTTGTACTTGCCGCGCTGGTTGGCGCCGGAGCCGTTGACCGTCATGGTCGCCTGGAACCAGGGCAGCCGGCGCCGCCTGTCGGGGAAGGGCAGGAACAGCAGGCCGGCGCCGGAGGTCTGGACGGTGGCCCGGGTGCGCATGCCGGACTCCACGGCGGCGAGGAAGGCGTCCAGCGGCGCCGGGTCCTCCTCGTCCCACTGGCTGAACAGGACGACGTTCCCGTTGGAGTGGTGGGTGAGGTGGAGGATGGAGAACAGCGCCCGGTAGACCTGCTCGGCCGGTGCGCTGTGCCCGGCGAAGAAGGCGCCGAAGTTGGTGAGCAGGGTGCGGAAGTCCTCGGGGTGCTCGCGCAGCTCCGCCCACCTCCAGGCGACGCTGCTGAGCCAGACCCGGGGCGGCGGCTCCGGCAGGCCGTGGGCGAAGTGGTAGCGCAGCACGACGCCGAAGTTGCCGCCGCCTCCTCCGGTGTGGGCCCAGAACAGTTCGCGCTCGGGCGAGCCCTCCGGGTCCGCCCGGTTCGCCCGGGTCACCTCCACCCGGCCGCCGCGGACGGTGACCACGTCGACCTGGACCAGGTGGTCGACGGTCAGCCCGTGCCGGCGGGAGAGCAGTCCGTACCCGCCGCCGCAGATGTGGCCGCCCGCGCCGACCGAGTAGCAGGAGCCGGCCGGGAGCGTCACGCCGTAGCGGCGGAACAGGCCGGTGCAGACGTCCCAATTGGTGGCCCCGCCCTCGACCGCGTAGGTCGCGGCGCCGAACTTGTCGGTCGCGGCCCGCACCCCGCGCAGGGTGCTGAGGTCGAGGATGACTCCCCGGTCGTTGTCGACGAACCCCTCGTAGCAGTGGCCGCCGCCGCGCACCGTCGGCCGCAGCCCGCGGTCGAGCGCCGAGCGCAGTGCGGCGACCGCGTCGGCCTCGCCGCCCACCAGCCGGATGTACGCCGGGCGGCTCCGCCAGCGCTGGTTGAAGCCCTGGCTGAGCGTCTCGTAGCGGGGGTCCGAGGGGAGGACGGTCGTCCCTTCGGGGCGTTCGGCCGGCTCGGCCGTGGCCGGACCGGCACCACCGGCGACACCGCCGGCACCGGCGGCGGCCAGACCCAGGGAGGCGGCGGAAACCCCGGCAGCGGCCCTTCCGGTGCTGCCGAGAAAACCGCGGCGGGAGAATGCGTGGCGCATCGCCGGGACCTTCCTTCCCCATTCCGAGAGGCAGGCGGCGGACGCTAGCACGCAGCCGGGGAGGCCGGCGGTCCGGCACGGAGGGACCTGAAAGTCCGTAGGCGAATTCACCCGCCCGCACCACCGGGTCCAACGCCGGCACCCGGGCCGGAGTTCCGATGCGTAGTCCGACCGGTCCGATGCGATCACCCCCCGCCGCTGCATCCGGCCGGACCGCACCGGACGCCGGTTTTCGGCCACCCGCGGCCGGGGACCGGCTACCGCAGAGCACTCAACCGGGAGGAAGCCATGGCCTATCAGTACACGGTCGTCACTCCGCACGGTGATGTCCACCTCGACACCGACCGCCACCACAGCACGTTCGACACCATCGAGGACTTCCTGGAGCACCACAAGCAGACCGTCGCCGCCGCCGTCAGCATCGGCACCCTGGCCGCCCACGGCCTGGGCCTCTACCTGGAGCACTTCCGGGGCGGCGCCCGGCTCCGCTGACCCCCGACCGGCCCTACCGGCCCTACCGGCCATGAGCGCCGCAGCCCCGCTCCGACACGAGGAGCGGGGCTGCGGCCCGACGGCTCCGGGCGGGCGACTTGACGACGCATCTGATTAGCCGCCATATTACTTCCATGGTTCAGCAGCCCGAGGCCGGCAACGGCGCACCCACGCTCGACCAGGCCCGCCGTCAGCTCTCCCGGTACGGCCTGTCGGCCGATCCACAGGCGATCCTGGTCGCGGCACGGCTGATGGCCGCCGGGTCCCGGCTCGGCCAGGCCGGCGAGGCGCACTTCGCGCGCTTCGGCCTGTCCACCGGCCGCTACCGGCTGCTGGCCGAGCTGGAGGACCACGGCGGCGAGAAGCCGCCGTCGCAACTGGCGGCCGCGCTCGGGGTCTCCCGGGCGACCGTGACCGGGCTGGTCGATGGGCTGGAACGGGACGGCCTGGTCGCCCGACGCCCGTCCGCCGAGGACGGGCGCGGCAATGTCGTGGTGCTGACCACGCGCGGAGCGCAGCGGCTGCGCGACATGGCGCCCGAGCACTTCGAGCGGATGCAGGCGATGGTCGGCGGCCTGTCGGTCGAGGAGCGCACGCTCTTCCTCGACCTGCTGGCCCGCCTGGTGGAGGGCATGTCCGCCCTCACCGACGACTGACGACCGAGGACCGGACCGGCGGATCGGCCGACGAAGGGCACATCGAGTCCTTCGGCGCCCCGCGCCCCAATAGTTAGCCACCTCACCACTTATAGTTAGCCAACTAATCACCTGGAGCCTCCATGCCCGCCACCTCACCCACCGAGGAGCGGCAGCCCGCCGCTCCCGCCACCGCCGCACCACCGCCCTTCGTCCTCTGGCGCGAGGTGCTGGTCTCCTACGCGGCGCCCGCCGTCATGGCCGGGATCGGCGGTATCGCCACCGGACAGCCGGAGCTCAGGCTCGCGGCCGTCACCACCATCGCCGGCACCTCGGCCCTGGTCGCCGCCCTGGTCGGCGCCCGGCACCGCCGGCGCCCGGCCGGCTCCTGGGCGGAACGCGGGCCGCGCCCGCTCGTCACGGCCCTGTTCGGCCTGGGTGCCGCCGCCCTCGCCCTGGCCCTCGGCACCGCCGGCGCGCAGTTGCTGCCCCGGATCCCGGCCCTGGCCGACAGCCCGTGGCCGGGGCGGCTCCGCTTCGACCTGCCGGTCTCCGCCGCCATCGCCGCGACCGCGGTCACCTGGCGCTGGCGCGGCACCCGCCCGCGCCGCCGCCGGGCCCGCTGACCCGGCCCCACGGCACGGCCCCGCGGCACGGCCCCTCCACGCACCCCGAGCACCCTCCCGAGATCCCGAGAAGAGAGAGATCCCGCATGATCACCATCATGGGCGCGTCCGGCGCCACCGGCGGCGCCACGCTGCGCAGCCTCACCGCCCAGGGCGTCCCGGTCCGCGCGCTGAGCCGCGACCCGGGCCGGCTGCTGGCCGGTCTCGACGCCCGCACCACCCCGCTCGTCGAGGCGGTCGCCGCCGACGCCGAGGACCCGGACTCCCTGCGCACCGCCCTGCGGGGCACCCGGCAGCTCTTCCTGACCATGGCCAACGGCCCGCGCCAGGTCGCGTACGAGCTGCTCACCGCCGACCTCGCCGCGGCGGCCGGGGTGGAGCACGTCGTGAAGGTCTCCGCCCCGGCCACCGAGCCGCACTCCCCGGTCGCGGTCTCCCGCGGGCACCACCTGGTCGAGGAGCGGCTGCGCGCCCACGGCCTCCCCACCACCGTGCTGCGGCCGTACGCGTTCATGCAGAAGCTGCTGCTGCTCGCCCCCGGCATCGCGGCGGCCGGGCTGATCCACGGCGCGATGGGCACGGCCCGGTGCAACTACGTCGACTGCCGGGACATCGGCGACGTCGCGGCCGCCGTGCTCACCCGTCCGGAGGCGGCCGGCGGCAGCCTGGCGCTCACCGGCGGCCGGGCGTACAGCCACCCGGAGCTCGCCGGGCTGCTCACCGCCCTGCTCGGCCGGCCGGTGAGCTACGTGGACCTCCCGCCCGAGGAGCTGCGCGCCCACCTGGTCGCCCGGGCCGGGATGCCGGACTGGCTGGCCGCCCACGTGGTGGAGATCCAGCGGCTGGCCGTCGAGCGTCCGGAGGCACCGGACGACGCCGCCACCCGGCTCACCGGACGGCCCCCGCGCACCCTGGAGGCCTTCCTCCAGGAGCACGCCGACCGGTTCCGCCACCCCTTCCACTGACCCCGGCACCCCCTCGGACCGGCCCGCCGCTCCCCCGGGCGGCGGGCCCTTCACCCCGAGGGAGCACTATCCGGTGTGGCATGGATCACGGTCGGAAAATCGACCTGACGGACCGTCAAAACGACTGACAGGTCGTCACATCCGATCCACAGGGCCTCAGTTATGGGCTGATGATCCGTCAGGTTCGGCCACTACCGGGCCAGTTGGGCGGAGTGTCGACCGGTCCGGCGTTCACCACCCGGGGCTACCATCGGTCGGGTTGTCCGCTCCGGCCCCGGAGTGGGGTCACCCGGACAGGCGAGTGCTCCCACCGCCCCCAAGGGTCGGACATCGATCGGGACGGGGCGAGGACAAGGAGCACACGGCCGCCATGACAGCCGCACCCAGCCGGGAACCGGGCCCGGACGCCGCCGCCGGGCCGACCCCTGCCACCGGGCAGGACACCGCCGCGCAGACCGCCGGGCAGGACGCCGCCGCGCAGGCCGCCCCCGGGCAGGACGAGAAGCAGGCCCGCTACCCGGGCCGCCCCGCCGCCGCCCCGCGCACCCTGGTCGACGTCCTCGACGCGACCGCCCGGCAGCACCCCGCCGAGCCCGCCCTCGACGACGGCCGCACCGTGCTCAGCTACCGGGCCCTGGCCGCCGAGGTCGAGCAGCTGCGCCGCCGCCTCGCCGCCGCCGGCATCGGCCGCGGCGACCGGGTCGGCGTCCGGGTGCCCTCCGGCACCAACGACCTCTACGTCTCCGTGCTCGCGGTGCTCGCCGCCGGCGCCGCCTACGTCCCGGTGGACGCCGAGGACCCGGACGAGCGCGCCCAGCTGGTCTTCGAGGAGGCCGCCGTCGCCGCCGTCCTCGGCGCCGAGCGCGCCCTCACCCCGGTCGGACCGGCCCGCGCGCCGCTCGCCGACCAGACGGCCGCCGCGCAGCGCCCGACCCCGGCGGACGACGCCTGGATCATCTTCACCTCCGGCTCCACCGGCCGCCCCAAGGGCGTCGCCGTCACCCACCGCAACGCCGCCGCCTTCGTCGACGCCGAGGCCGCGCTCTTCCTCCAGGACGAGCCGATCGGCCCCGGCGACCGGGTGATGGCCGGCCTGTCCGTCGCCTTCGACGCCTCCTGCGAGGAGATGTGGCTGGCCTGGCGGCACGGCGCCTGCCTGGTGCCCGTCCCCCGCTCCCAGGTGCGCTCCGGCGCCGACCTCGGCCCCTGGCTGGCCGAGCAGGAGATCACCGTGGTCTCCACCGTGCCGACGCTGGCCGCGCTCTGGCCGGCCGAGGCGCTCAACGAGGTCCGGCTGCTGATCTTCGGCGGCGAGGCCTGCCCGCCCGAGCTGGTCCAGCGCGTGGTCACCGAGGGCCGCGAGGTGTGGAACACCTACGGCCCCACCGAGGCCACCGTGGTCGCCTGCGGGGCGCTGCTGACCGGCGAGGGCCCGGTGCGGATCGGCCTGCCGCTGGACGGCTGGGACCTCGTCGTCGTCGACGAGGCCGGCGAGCCGGTCGCCCCCGGCGGCACCGGCCAGCTGGTGATCGGCGGCGTCGGCCTGGCCCGCTACCTGGACCCGGAGAAGGACGCCGAGAAGTACGCACCGCTGCCCTCGATGGGCTGGGAGCGCGCCTACCGCAGCGGCGACCTCGTCCAGGCCGACCCGGAGGGCCTGCTCTTCCTGGGCCGCGCCGACGAGCAGATCAAGCTCGGCGGCCGGCGGATCGAGCTCGGCGAGGTCGACGCGGCGCTCCAGGCCCTGCCCGGCGTCGCCGGCGCGGCCGCGGCCGTGCGCACCGCGCGCGGCGGCAACCAGCTGCTGGTGGGCTACCTGGTGACCGGCGAGGGCTGGGACCGCGAGCAGGCGGTGCAGCGGCTGCGCGCCGAGCTGCCGGCCGCGCTGGTCCCGCTGCTGGCGCCGGTCGACACCCTGCCCACCCGCACCTCCGGCAAGGTGGACCGCAACGCGCTGCCCTGGCCGCTGCCCGACCTGGAGAGCGCCGGGCCCACCGAGCAGCTCTACGGCACCGAGGCGTGGCTGGCCGAGCAGTGGACGGAGATCCTCGGGGTGCCGGTGAGCGGCCCCCGGGAGGACTTCTTCGCGATCGGCGGCGGCAGCCTGGCCGCCGCCCGGCTGACCACCCTGCTGCGCACCCGCTACCCGAACGCGGCGGTGCTGGACATCTACCAGCAGCCGACGCTGCGCAAGCTCGCCCGCCACCTGGAGCGCACCGCCGCCGACACCGGCGAGGCCCGGACCGTCGCACCGGTGCCGACCCGCGCCAAGCTGCTGCAGCTGCTCCTGCTGGTCCCGCTGTTCACCGTGGTCGGCCTGCGCTGGACGGTGGCCCTGCTGGCGCTCGGCAACCTGCTCTCCCACCTGGACGGCTACGCCTGGGCGCCGACCGCCTCCTGGTGGGCGGTCGGCGCGGGCGCGGCGGTGCTGTTCACCCCCGCGGGCCGGCTGGCGCTGGCGGCCGGCGGCGCCCGGCTGCTGCTGCGCGGCCTGCGCCCGGGCAGCTACCCGCGCGGCGGCGGCGTCCACCTGCGACTGTGGGCCGCCGAGCGGCTGGCCGAGGTGAGCGGCGCGACCTCGCTGTCCGGCTCCTGGCTGGTGCGCTACGCCCGGGCGCTGGGCGCCAAGGTCGGCGAGGAGGTGGACCTGCACTCGCTGCCGCCGGTGACCGGCATGCTCAAGCTGGGCCGGGGCTGCGCGGTGGAGGCCGAGGTGGACCTCAGCGGCTACTGGCTGGACGGCGACCGGCTGGAGGTCGGGCAGCTCAAGGTCGGCTCGGGCGCCGTGGTCGGCACCCGCTCGACCCTGCTGCCGGGCGCCCGGGTCGGCAAGCGCGCCCAGGTGCTGGCCGGCTCCAGCGTCACCGGGCACGTGCCGACCGGCCAGCGCTGGGGCGGCGCGCCCGCCGTCAAGCTGGGCCGCGCCGAGCGGAGCTGGCCCAAGGAGCGCCCGGTGCGCCGGGCCCGCTGGTCCGCGCTCTACGGGCTGAGCGGTGCGGCGCTGAGCCTGCTGCCGCTGCTGCCCGCGGTGGCCGGCCTCGCGGTGCTCGCCCCGTTCGTCGACCCGGCGGACGGCCTGGGCGGCGCGCTCGGCGGTGCCCTGCTCGGCCTGCTGCCGGCCACCCTGGCGTACGGGGTGGTGTACGCGGCGCAGCTGGTCGCGGCGGTGCGGCTGCTGTCGGTCGGGCTGGAGCCGGGGGTGCACCCGCTGCACGGCCGGGTCGGCTGGCAGGCCTGGACGGTGATGCAGCTGATGGACCAGGCCCGGGAGATCCTCTTCCCGCTGTACGCGGGTCTGGTGACCCCGCTGTGGCTGCGGGCGCTGGGCATGCGGGTCGGCAAGCACGCGGAGGTCTCCACGGTGCTGGCGCTGCCGAGCCTGACCACGGTCGGCGACGGCGCGTTCCTGGCCGACGACACCCTGATGGCGCCGTACGAGCTGGGCGGCGGCTGGGTGCGGCTCGGTGAGGCGAAGGTCGGCGAGCGGGCGTTCCTCGGCAACTCGGGGATGACCGCGCCGGGCCGTTCGGTGCCCAAGCGCGGCCTGGTGGGCGTGCTGTCGGCGACGCCGGAGAAGGCGAAGAAGGGCGGCTCGTACCTGGGCATGCCGCCGGTGCGGCTGCCGCGCTCGGCCGACCGGGCGGACCAGAGCCTGACGTACGAGCCGCCGGCCCGGCTGCTGTGGGCGCGCGGGCTGGTCGAGGTGGCCCGGCTGCTGCCGGTGCTGGCCTCGGGGGCGCTGGGCGCGCTGACGCTGGCGGCGCTGTCCTGGCTGGCGCGGGCGTGGTCGCCGTCGGCGGCGGCGCTGGTGTCGGGCGTGGTGCTGCTGGCCGCGGGCACGGCGGCGTGCGCGGTGGCGGTGGCCGCGAAGTGGCTGCTGGTCGGCCGGTTCCGGGCGGTGGAGCACCCGCTGTGGAGCGGCTTCGTGTGGCGCAACGAGCTGGCGGACACCTTCGTGGAGGTGCTGGCGGTGCCGTGGCTGGTGGGCGCGGTGCCGGGCACTCCGGTGCTGAACCTGTGGCTGCGGGCGCTCGGCGCGAAGGTCGGGCACGGCGTGTGGTGCGAGAGCTACTGGCTGCCGGAGGCGGACCTGGTGACGCTCGGGGACGGCGTGTCGGTGAACCGCGGCTGCGTGGTGCAGACCCACCTCTTCCACGACCGGATCATGCGGATGGATACTGTCGTCCTGCGCGAGGGCGCCACCCTGGGGCCCGGCGGCATCGTGCTGCCCGGCAGCACGGTGGGCGAGCGCAGCACGCTGGGCCCGGCGTCGCTGGTCATGCGCGCCGAGTCCGTGCCCGCCGACACCCGGTGGCTCGGCAACCCGATCGAGGTGTGGCAGACCACCTCCTGACCGCCGTCCCCCGGGGGGCCGGCCGGGGTCCCCACCCCGTCCGGCCCCCCGGCGTCTCCCGCCCCCGACCCCCGTCCAGTCCCGTGTTTCCAGGAGCGTACGACCCGGTGAACCCCCGCCCGGCGCAGTCCCCGCAGCCCCCGCAGCCCGTCGCCCCGCCGGACCCCTACTTCCCGGCCAGCGGTGATCCGCGCTACCGGGTCCACCGCTACGAGCTGGCCCTCGACTACCGGCCGGGCCCGAACCGGCTGGGCGGTACGGCCCGGCTGAGCGCGGTCGCCGTGACCGCGCTGACGGAGTTCGCCCTGGACCTCGCCGAGTTCCGGATCGGCCGGGTGCTGGTGGACGGCAAGGCCGCCCGCTACACCCACCGGGCGGGCAAGCTGCGGATCCGCCCGCCGAAGGCGCTGACGGCGGGCGCGGCGTTCACCGTCGACGTGCACTACACCGGCAATCCCCGGCCGGTGCGCAGCCCGTGGGGCGGCCTGGGCTGGGAGGAGCTGACCGACGGCGCGCTGGTGGCCAGCCAGCCGGTCGGGGCGCCGTCCTGGTTCCCGTGCAACGACCGCCCGGCGGACAAGGCGACGTACCAGATAGCGGTCACCACGCCGTCCCCGTACACGGTGGTGGTGGGCGGGCGGCTGCTGACCCGCACCACCGGCTCCTCCAGCACGACCTGGGTGTACGAGCAGTCCGCGCCGACCTCGACGTACCTGGTGACGGTCTCGATCGGCCAGTACCGGCCGGTGGTGCTGGCGGAGCATCCGCAGGTGCCGCAGACCGGCTACGTGCCGGAGCGGCTGGCGGGGGCGTTCGCCGCGGACTTCGGGCGGCAGCCGAAGATGATGGCGTACTTCGGGGAGGTGTTCGGCCCGTACCCGTTCGGCGAGTACACGGTGGTGGTCGCCGACGAGGAGCTGGACGTCCCGGTGGAGGCGCAGGGGGTCGCGACCTTCGGCACCAACCACCTGGGCGGCGGCTGGGAGCGGGAGCGGCTGGTCGCCCACGAGCTGGCGCACCAGTGGTTCGGCAACAGCGTCTCGGTCGGCGACTGGAGCCAGATCTGGCTGAACGAGGGGCTGGCGAAGTACGCGGAGTGGCTCTGGTCGGAGCGCTCCGGCGGGCCGACGGCGGGCGCCCGGGCGGCGTACGCGCACCGGCTGCTGGCCGGGCTGCCGCAGGACCTCCGGCTGGCCGACCCGGGCCGCAAGCTGATGTTCGACGACCGGCTGTACCAGCGCGGGGGCCTGGTGGTGCACGCGCTGCGGCTGGCGCTCGGGGACGCCGCGTTCTTCCGGGTGATCAAGGACTGGGCGGCGTTCCACCGGCACGGGGTGGTGACCACCGCGGACTTCCGCGCCCATGCGGCCCGGTACGCGCGGGCGCCGCTGGACGAGCTGTTCGAGGCCTGGCTGTGGCGGCCTGAGCTGCCGCCGCTGCCGGCCGGCTGACGTCGCCCGCGGCGCCCGTCGCGGGTGCGCCCGCGACGGGCGCCGTCCCGGGCTCGGACGGGCTCAGGCTCAGACGAGCTCGGGGACGGCGCGGTGCAGGCCCTTGCGGTCGTAGTAGCGGGCCGTCGCGAAGCCGAACAGCAGGGCCGCGACGGTGCCGATGGCGATCCAGGTCCAGGCCCGGGTGAGGCCCGCGCCGGCCTGCGCGTCGAAGAAGAGGATGGCCCGCACGCCGTCGGTGAGCTGGCGCATCGGCTCGAACAGCGCGAGGAACCGGTAGAACGACGGCAGGGCGTCCAGCGGGACGGTCGCGCCGGAGGACGGCAGGCCGAGCACGATGAACACGAACATGCTGACCAGCAGGCCGAGGCCGCCGAAGGCCGCGTTGATCGCCTGGACGCCGAGGCCGACCGCGCTGCTGGCGCAGACCGAGAAGATCCACAGCAGCGGCAGGTGGGCGGCGTCCATGTCGAGGATCACCACCCCGGCCAGCATGATCAGTGACGAGGTGAGCAGCGACAGGCCGACCGACATCACGCACTTGACGGCGAGGGTGCTGGTGCGGCTGATCGGCACCACCGGGTGGCGGGCCCGCCAGGGGCCGACCTCGTTGTCGGCGTAGCCGAGCGCGACGTCGACGCCGTTGCCGATGATGTTGGCGCCGAAGAAGCCGGCCAGGACGAGCAGCAGGGTGTAGTAGAAGGCGGAGAGCCCGAGGCCGCTGCGGTTGCCGATCGGGTGGCCGACGGTGGTGCTGAGCGCGATCGGGTCGGCGACCAGCAGCCGGGCCGCGTCATCCTGGCCCTGGGCCTGCGGGAGGGCGGAGAGCCGGGCGCCGAGCGCCAGGGAGGCCTGGTGGACGGCCTGCTGGCCGATCTGGGCGGCGAGCGAGGAGCCGAGGCTGCCGACGCCCGGGTTGGTGTACTGGAGCACGGTGGGGCGCGCGGGTTTGGCGCTCGCGCCGCCGAGGGCGGCGACGGTGGCGGTGAACTCGGGCGGCACCTGGAGCGCGCCGTAGAGCTTGCCGGAGGCCAGCTGCTCCCGCGCGGCGGCCTCGTCGAGCTGCCGCCAGGAGACGGCGTCCCCCTGGCCGGGCGCGGTGGCGATGCCGGTGACCAGCTGCTCGCCGAGGTTCTGCCGCTGCCCGGCGACGTCCGCGCCGCGGTCGGTGTTCACCAGGGCGATCGGCAGGTGTCGCAGGTCGCCGCGGGGGTCGAGGATGCCGCCGAGGTAGAGCAGCGACATCAGCAGGCTGAGCAGGCCGACCAGCACGGCCGGGACGGCCCACACCTTGGGGTTGCGGAGCACCCGGCGGGCCTTGACGCCGGCGGGCGGCTCGGGCCGGCGCGGCTCGGGAAGGGTCGGCTCGCGGTGGGAGGGCATGACGCTCCGTGGGTGGTCGGTGATCACACGGACCCTAGGAGCGTCATGAGGAGGGCCGACGGCGCCACGCCGCCGGGGTCACCCGCCCGTACGGCGGCGCGGAACGGCCCGGTCCCTCCGCCGAGGGGCCGGGCCGCCGTACCACGGGGGTGCGTCAGCCGGTGAAACCGGCCGTGATGGAGGTGAACTGCCAGTCGTTCTGGGCGATGCCGGAGCAGGTCTCCTGCTGGCCGCCGCCCGGGCAGCCCCGGTCACGGTTGACCGACCAGAAGGCCATCCGGGCCAGGTGGTGGCTGTTGGCCCAGTCGCGGATCGCCGTCCAGTTCTGGACGCTGGTGATCTCGCCGGTGTCGCTCAGGCCGTTCATGCCGGAGATGCCGATGTGTGCGTAGGCGGTGGCGTCGTCCCAGCCGAAGACGGACTTCAGCTTGTTCTTCAGGCCCTCGGTGGCGCTGACCGTGGCGGCGTACATGTCGGTCGAGGCGTTGCCGAAGTCGAACGGCATGATGGTGAAGACGTCGATGTCCGCGCCGAGCGCCTTGGCCTGCTCGATCAGCCGGTTGCCGTAGTAGGTCGGGCCGGTGGTGGCGGTGCCGAAGGTCACGATGGTGCGCAGACCGGGGTTGTTCTGCTTGACGATCTTGAGCGCACCGAGGATCCGGTCCTGGACGGCGGTGTTCTCGAACTCGTCGGTGTTCTCGATGTCGACGTCGATCGCCTTGAGGCCGTAGGCGTCGATCACCTTCTGGTAGGCGGCGGCGAGGTCGGCGGTGGTGGCGCAGTTGGGGCCGAGCTTGTTGCCGCTCCAGCCGCCGATCGACGGGACGACGTCGCCGCCGGCCGCGCGCACCGCGTTGATGGTGGCCTGGTCGACGCCGTTCAGCAGCGGCCGCTGGCTGTCCCAGGTGGGGTTGCAGCCGTTCTGGGCCAGCACGAACGCCAGGGTGAACCACTTGATGCCGGTGGCGTTCATGACGGTGGTGGCGGCCGGCGGGTTGCCCCAGCCGTTGTAGAGGTAAGGCGCGGCCTGCTTGAAGGCGCCCGGGGTCGGGCCGCCGCCGTTGGCGTCGGTGGTGACGGTCAGGGCGGTGGAGGCGGCCGAGGCGTTCCCGGCCGCGTCGCGGGCCTTGACGGTGAAGGTGTAGGCGGTGGACGCGGTCAGGCCGGGGACGGTCGCGGTGGTGCCGGTGGCGCTCGCGACCTTGGCGGTGCCCTGGTACACGTCGTAGCCGGTGACGCCGACGTTGTCGGTGGCGGCGTCCCAGGCGAGCGTCACGCTGCTGGCGGACTTGCCGGTGGCGCGCAGGTTGCCGGGCACGGTGGGGGCCTGGGTGTCGGCCGGCGGGGTGCCGCCGCCGGGGCCGTCGAACACGATGTCGTCGGCGTAGTAGGTGCCCTGCCCGTACCAGCCGTTGACGTAGACCTCGGCGGTCGTCTGGGTGGCGCCGGTGGTGAACGAGACGCTCAGCTTGCTGTAGTCGGCGGCGGAGGTCCAGGCGGAGCCGCCGCCGGTGACACCGAGGTAGACGTAGCTGCCGCGGACCCAGCCGGAGAGCGTGTAGGCGGTGTTGGGCTTGACCGCGACGCTCTGGACGCACTTGGCGGTGTCGCTCGCGGTGGCGGCGCCGGCGAGCGCCTTGCCGCCGCCGTGCACGGGGGTGGTGACGACCGATCCGAGACCGCCGGAGCAGGTCCAGCCGGACAGGGTGCCGGTCTCGAAGCCGCCGTTGGTGAGCTGGTCGGCGGCGTGGGCGACGGTGGGCGCGGTGAACGCCGCGGCTGCCGCGAGCAGCGCGGCGGCACCGACGGCGGGCAGTCGGGTGCGCTTGTGCAGCACCGGTGACCTCCAGTGGGGGATGTGGGGGGGGGTGGAGGTGCGGGGAGGGCCCCAAAATGGACTGGACCAATTGCTCATGTCAAGTCATGTCCGCCGGACGGACGGTGAGGACGTGTCGGCACGGGGCGAACCGATCGGGAGAAAATGGGTGGAACGACCCACGGAGGCGGACTAGGTTCGTGGCGGCGGGGCACGGGGGCCCCGGCCCAACCGCGCCCGAACCCGAAG
>NZ_JBHYUU010000068.1:0-16828 GCF_042749955.1 Kitasatospora sp. NPDC059462
GCCCTGACCCGCTCGGGGCACCCCCTGCCCGGGGTGCCCCGGTGCTCATGGTGCTCCGAGCGAGGCCCAGTCGGACCATCCTCCGCCGGAGAGCTGCCAGATGTGCCGGACGGTCTCGTCGGTGCAGGGGACGAAGACGTGCAGCCGGTTGTCCGCGTCCTGGGACACGGCCGGATCACCGGACGGCGTGGCACCGATCGGGCCGCCGAGCGGCCGCAGATCCGGAGGCCGTGCGCCGGCCCGTCGGTTCGTTCCCGATCCCGGCTTCCGGGGCCAGGCGCGCCGGCAGGCGGGCGAGGGCGGGCCGGCGGGCCGGGCCGGGGGGATCAGGCGTGCTCGGTGCCCGCCGCGCCGTCCAGCCCGAGCAGTCCGACGGCCCGCTCCCGCATCTCCACCTTGCGGATCTTCCCGGTGACCGTCATCGGGAACTCGTCCACCAGGTGCACGTAGCGCGGCACCTTGTAGTGGGCGATCCGGCCGGCGCAGTACGCGCGCAGCGCCTCGGCGGTCAGCTCGGGCGCGCCGGGCCGCAGCCGGACCCAGGCCATCAACTCCTCGCCGTACTTGGCGTCGGGCACCCCGATGACCTGGACGTCCTGGACGTCCGGGTGGGTGTACAGGAACTCCTCGATCTCGCGCGGGTAGATGTTCTCGCCGCCGCGGATCACCATGTCCTTGAGCCGGCCGGTGATGGTGAGGTAGCCCTCCTCGTCCATCACCGCGAGGTCGCCGGTGTGCATCCAGCCGTCGGCGTCGACCGCCTCGGCGGTGCGGTCGGGCTGGTCCCAGTAGCCGAGCATCACCGAGTAGCCCCGGGTGCACAGTTCGCCGGGCGTGCCGCGCGGCACGGTCCCGCCGCTCTGCGGGTCGGCCACCTTGACCTCCAGGTGCGGGCCGACCCGGCCGACGGTGGAGACCCGCCGCTCCAGCGGGTCCTCGGCGCGGGTCTGGGTGGACACCGGGGAGGTCTCGGTCATGCCGTAGCAGATCGAGACGTCCCGCATGCCCATCCGGTCGACGACCTGCTTCATCACCTCGGTCGGGCAGGGCGAGCCGGCCATGATGCCGGTGCGCAGGCTGGACAGGTCGTGCTCCGCGAAGCCCGGGTCGTTGAGTTCGGCGATGAACATGGTCGGCACGCCGTAGAGCGAGGTGCAGCGCTCGGCGGCCACCGCCCGCAGGGTGGCGACGGGCTCGAAGGCCGGGGCGGGGATCACCACGCAGGCCCCGTGCGAGAGCGCCGCGAGGTTCCCCATGACCATGCCGAAGCAGTGGTAGAACGGCACCGGAACGCAGATCCGGTCCGCCTCCGTGTAGCCGCAGAGCTCACCGACGAAGTACCCGTTGTTGAGGATGTTGCGGTGGGAGAGCGTGGCGCCCTTGGGGAAGCCGGTGGTTCCGGAGGTGTACTGGATGTTGATCGGGTCGTCCGGGCCCAGCCCGGCCCCGATCGCGGCCAACCGCCCGTGGTCGCCGCCGTCGCCCGCCGCGGTGAGCTCCGCCCATCCGGGCGAGCCGATCAGCAGCACGTCCCGCAGGCCGGGGCAGCGCGGGCCGGCCTCGGCGAGCATGGCCGCGTAGTCGGAGGTCTTGAAGCTCGGCACCGCCACCATCGTGCGGATCCCCGACTGGCGCAGCACGTACTCGACCTCGTGGGCGCGGTAGCCGGGGTTGACGGTCACCAGGATCGCGCCGATCCGAGCCGTGGCGTACTGGGTGAACACCCACTCCGGGCAGTTCGGCGCCCAGATCCCGACCCGGTCCCCGGTCCGCACCCCGAGGCCGAGCAGCCCGAGCGCGAGCCGGTCCACCTCCGCCGCCAGTTCCCGGTAGGTCCAGCGCCGCCCGCTCGGGAGGTCCACCAGCGCCTCCCGGTCGGGGAAGGCGGCCACGGCGCGGTCGAGCGCGGCACCGATGGTGTGCTCCAGCAGCGGCACGGAGGTGTCGCCGGCGCTGATGCTGGGAGAGGGGGAGGGCGAGGTCATGGTGAGGGCTCCTGGACTCGTCCGGCGCAAGTCGCCCGAGTCTACGCAGACCACCCCGCCCCGTCACCCGTTCGCGCACCGCCGTCGGGGGAGGGCGGTGCGCGGCGTGCCTGGTCAGGCGGGGGCGAGGGGCGGGCGGGCGAGCAGCCGGCCGGCCGTCAGGCGGAGGCGGCGTCGCGCACGGCGGTCCGCTCCGGCGTACCGGCGGTGGTCCTCGGCGCGCCCTGGGCGGGCGGCACCGGGATGGTGGCGGCCACCGCCGCGGCGACCAGGGCCACCCCGCAGCCGATCAGCAGGCCGACCCGGAAGCCGGCCTCGGAGGGCAGGACGTGACCGCCCGTGGTGGTGGTCAGCTGGGCGAGCACCACGCCGACCACGGCGGCGGAGACCGAGGTACCGAGCGAACGCATCAGGGTGTTGAAGCTGTTGGCCGAGGCCGTCTCGGACAGCGGCACGGCGCTCATGATCAGCGCCGGCATCGCGCCGTAGGCGAGGCCCACGCCGGCGTTGCAGACCAGCGTCACGATGAGCACGCCCCAGGTGGAGCCGATCAGCAGCATCGACAGTCCGTACCCGGCGGCGATCGCCAGGGCGCCGACGACCAGGGTGAACTTCGGCCCGCGCGCCGCCGAGAGCTTGCCGCCGAGCGGCGAGACGACCATCATCATCAGGCCGGAGGGCGCCATCCACAGGCCCATCGCCAGCATCGACCGGCCCAGGCCGTAGCCGGTGGCCTCGGGCAGCTGGAGCAGCTGCGGGATGATCAGCGCCTGCGCGTACATCCCGAAGCCGACGAGCACGGACGCCACGTTGGTCAGCAGCACCCGGGGACGGGCGGTGACCCGCAGGTCGACCAGCGGTTCGGCGATGCGCAGCTCCCACGCGCCCCAGGCCAGCAGCAGGACGACGGCGGCGGTGAACAGGCCGAGCGTCGTGCCGTCGGTCCAGCCCCAGTCGCCGCCCTTGGAGACCGGGAGCAGCAGGCAGACCAGTCCGGCGCCGAGGCCCGCCGCGCCGACGGCGTCGAAGCGGCCGCCGGCCGGGGCGGTGGCGGGGGCGGGCACCAGGAAGCGGATCATCGCGGCGATCGCCACGGTGAGGACGGCCGCGCCCCAGAACAGCGCGCGCCAGCTGGCGTACTGGGCGACCGCCGCCGAGATGGGCAGGCCGAGGCCGCCGCCGATTCCCATCGACGCGCTGACCAGGGCGATCGCCGAGCCGAGCCGCTCGGGCGGCAGCACTTCGCGCAGCAGGCTGATGCCGAGCGGGACCACCCCCATGCCCATGCCCTGCAGTCCGCGCCCGACGATCATCGGCAGGACGGAGGAGGTCAGCGCGCAGATCACCGAGCCGACCAGGAGCGGGGCGCAGCAGGCGAGCAGCATCCGGCGCTTGCCGAGCAGGTCGCCGAGCCGGCCGCTGATCGGGACGAACACGGCGGCCGACAGCAGGGTCGCGGTGATCACCCAGGAGGCGTTGGAGGCGGAGGTGCCGAGGATCTTCGGCAGCTCGCCGATCAGCGGGGTGACGAGGGTCTGCATGATCGCGGCCACCGTGCCGGTGAGGGCGAGGGTGGCGACGATGCCCCGGGTCCGGTCGGGGGCGGTGGTGCGCGGGGCGGTGGTGCGGGAGGCGGCGGCCATGGGCGGGGGCTCCTGGGGGACGTGCGGCGGGCGAAGGATATGCATCCTACACATGATATGCATGATGCATATCGACTCCGGCGCGCGCACGCCTGCCATACTGTGCGCAAACACCGCAGGTCGGGGCGCCGGAGCCAGGGACGGGAAGGACGACGTCATGAGCGGACCCAGCGAGCCCGGCGGGCCCACCGACGAGGTGGCGTTCGAGTACATGGTGCTCAGCCGGCACCACTACCTGAGCTCGGCCGGCGTCCGGCCGCACGGCAGCGGACTCGACCGCAGCGCGTACATCCTGCTCAGCCGGATCCGGGTGCAGGGCCCGATGTCGATCGGCGAGCTCAGCGACGCCTTCGGGCTGGACGCCTCCACCCTCAACCGGCAGACCGCCGCGATGACCCGGGCCGGGCTGGTCGAGCGGATCCCCGACCCGCAGGGCGGACTGGCCCGCAAGTTCCGGATCACCGAGGAGGGCGACCGGCGGCTCGACGAGGACCGCGCGGCGCACGCCCACGCCCTCGGCCTGGTGATGGCCGACTGGGCCTCCGAGGACATCGAGGCCTTCGCCGCGTTCCTGCGGCGCTTCAACACCGGCATCGAGCGGCTCGACGGCCGACCCTGGCCCCGCCCCTGATCCCGCCCGGCACGCACGCTCGACGCCGCCGGACCCCGCCGCCCACCAGGAGCCCGTCCCATGGACCGCCCGCAGTCCCCCGCCCTCCTCCTCGACGCGCTCGCCCCGGCACACCCGGCCGGCATCCTGGACGCCGCCGAGCAGGCCGAACGGCGCGGCGCGGACCGGCTGGTGGTCTCCGAGACCGCCTACGACCCCTTCCTGCAGCTGGCCCGCGCGGCCGACCGCACCAGCTCCATCGAGCTGGCCACCGGCGTCGCCGTCGCCCTCGCCCGGACCCCGATGACCCTCGCCTACCAGGCGTGGGGCCTGCACGCGGCCTCCGGCGGACGGGCCGTCATCGGGCTCGGCTCCCAGGTCAAACCGCACATCGAGAAGCGTTTCGGGATGCCCTGGGACCGTCCCGCCGCGCGGATGCGCGAGTACGTGCACGCAGTGCGGGCGATCTGGCACAGCTGGCAGACCGGTGAACGGCTGCGCTTCCGGGGCGACTTCTACGCCCACACGGTGATGACGCCGGTCTTCTCCCCCGATCCGGTCCCGTCCGGGGTGCCGAGGATCCTGCTGGCGGGCGTCGGCCCGCTGATGGTGCGCACGGCGGGCGCGGTGGCGGACGGCTTCCTCAGCCACCCGTTCACCTCCGTCGACTACCTGACCCGGCAGGTGCTGCCGGCGCTCGCCGAGGAGCGCGGACGGGCCGAGGCCGAGGGTGCGCCGTGGACCGGGCGGCCCTTCGAGGTCGTCGGCAGCGTGCTCACCGCGACCGGGCACACCGAGGAGGAGCTGCGCGCCAACCTGGCGGCTGTCCGCGAACGGCTGGCCTTCTACGCCTCCACGCCCGCCTACCGCCCGGTGCTGGCGCAGCACGGCTGGGAGGACCTGCACGAGGAACTGCACCGCCTGTCGCTGCGCGGCCGCTGGCCCGAGATGGCCGCGCTGATCGACGACCGGGTCCTCCACACCTTCGCCGTCACCGGCACGGTCGAGGAGGCCGCCCGGGAGATCCACCGCCGGTACGCGGGCCTGGCCACCCGGGTCTCGGTCAGCCTGCCGGAGGACGCCGCGCCCGGTCTCGGCCTGGACGTGCTGGACGCCCTGCGCGCATTGGAGGGGCCCGCACCGCGGTGACTCCCGCCGCCCGCCGCGGCGCGGGTGTGTTCTACGGTGGGCGGTGGTCCGTACACCGTCGGGAGGAGCGGGGCGATGGAGCGTCAGAAGGACGGCCGGCCGGGGCTGCTGGCCGAGCTGTGGGGGAGCTGGGCGGAGCGCGGCGCGGGCTTCGACGCCGGGCAGTGGGAGCGGAGCACCCGGCTGCCGGGCTGGACGGTGCGCGACCTGTACGCGCACGTGGCCGCCACACCGGAGCTGTTCGCCCGGGCGGAGGGCGCGGCGGTCGACGGCCCGCCCGCGGTGGCACGCGGCTCCGCCGTGCTGCGGGCGTACAACCGGCCCGGCGGGGTGGCGCACACCGCGGCCGCACTGATCGCGGACACCGCCCGGCAGACGGCTGCGGCGGTGGGCCCGCAGGCCCTGGTCGCCCGGTTCGCCGAGGAGGGACCGCAGGTGCTGGCCCGGATCGCGAAGCTGTCGCCGGACACGGCGATCGGCCATCCCCTGCTGACCACCGTCGCCCTCGACGCGCTCGTCGAGGTGGCCGTGATGGAGGCGACCGTCCACCTGCTCGACCTGACGGCGGCGGTCGGCGGCCCGCCGCCCCCGTCGGCGGCGCTGGAGGCCACCCGGATCCTGCTGGCGGAGGTGGCCGATCCGGTGGAGTTCATCGAGGCGGCGGCCGGACGGACCGGCAACCCCGTGCTCCCGGTGATCCGCTGACGAGCCGTCGGGGACGACCGGGCGGCGGCTACGCTCCGCAGTCGCACACCGGTGGGTGACCCGGCCGGGAAAACCGGACGCGCCGTATCATTCTCCGGCCCCGTCGGCCCCGTCGGCCCCGTCGGCCCCGCCGGTCACCCCGGACGCGTCGGCGGCCGCGGAGTCCGCCTCCGCCGCGCCGCGTGCGGCCACCATCTCGGCGTGGACCCGCGCACCGCGGTCGGGGGCCAGGTCGAGACAGGCCAGCACCCCGGGCACGGCGATGCTCGGCATCAGGTGGCGGTACAGCGTGGCGACCCGCTGCGCGAGGTCGGCCCGGCCGGTGAACCGCTGCGACTGGAGCTGCACGCCCACCCAGGACGCCGTCATCAGCCCGGCCGTGTCGGCCGGCACCACGTGCGGCAGCAGCTCGCCCCGCCCGCCCGCCAGGATCAGCAGCCGCTCCAGCCGGGCGATCCAGCCCGGTGCGGCGTCGAAGCCCAGGTGGCCCTCCGCCCCCTGGTCCACCGAGAGCCGCACACCGGCGCTGACCAGCGGGTCGATCGGCACCAGATGGGTGACCACCATCCCGGTGTCCACGAACTCCTGCAGCTTGCACGAGCGCTCCGGCACGGCCTCGGCCTCGAACTGCCCCTCGATGACGCCCTGCGCGAGGTCGCGCTTGGAGGCGAAGTGGAAGTAGACGGCGCCCCGGGTCACCCCGGCCCGGGCGACGACCTCGCCGATGGTCGCCCGCTCGTAGCCGCACTCGTCGAACACCGAGGCCGCGGCCTCCAGAATCAGCCGCCGCGTCCGCAGTGCCCGCTCCTGTCGCGCCACCACGACCACCCCCGCCCGCACACCCGCAACAAAACCAAACAGCCCGTATCTTACCCGGGGCCGCCCACCCGCCCGGTGGCGCTCCCGCGCCGAGGGCCGTGCACACGCGGTGTCCGAGGATACCGAGCGGGTGGCCGGGCCCGGACCTCGCCCCGGCGCCGCCCGTCAGCCCAGCACGGCGACCGCCTCCACCTCGACGAGCTGGTCGTGGTACCCGAGCACGGAGACGCCGAGCAGGGTGCTCGGCACGTCGTGCTCGCCGAGGTACTCGCGGTAGACGTTCCAGACGGCCCCCAGGTCCGCCTGCCGGGAGGAGGCGACGTACACCGTGGTGCGCACCAGGTCGGTGAGCGCGGCGCCCTCGTCCTCCAGGACGGTCAGCAGGTTGCGCATCACCTGATGGGCCTGGCCGACGTAGTCGCCCACCGCCACCGTGCGCCCCTCCGCGTCCAGCGGACAGGCCCCGGCCAGCCAGAGCGAACGGACGGGCGCGTCGACGGCGGCCGCGTAGGCGTAGTCGACGGCCTGGGTGAGGCGCTTGTTGCGGACCAGTCTGACGGAACTGCTCATGGGTCCCTCCCGGATGATCGTTCGGTCCTGCCGCGCCCCATCGTCGGAACCTCCGGCGGCAGCGTCAATCGATTTCCGGCCCGCGGCCCGGCGGGGCGCGGGCCGCCGGCCCGCGAATTCACCGGTGCGGGTGATGGCGGGGCGCCCGCGCCGACCGGGATCCTGGTGGCTCGCCCGGTTCGCCGACGACCGAGGGAGTCCGCATGCCGCTTCCGCACCGCACCGGGACCTGGGGCCGCCGCCGGATGCTGGGACTCGCCCTGGGGGCCGGTCTCGCCCCCGCCCTGGGCGCGGGCCCCGCGGCCCCCGCGGCTGCCGACCCCGCCACCGACCGCCCCGCCGCCGACCGCCCCGCCGCCGACCGCCCCGGGGGCAGCGGCCCGCAGGCCGCGCTCGGCCGCCGGGTCGCGGCGGTGGCCGCCGGGCAGATCGGCGTGCCGTACGCCTGGGGCGGCGGGGACCGGCTGGGCGCGAGCCTCGGATTCTGCGACGAGGAGAACGGCTACCTCGACGGCCAGTGCCTCGGCGAGCGCACGGTCGGCTACGACTGCAGCGGGCTGTCGCTGTACTGCTGGTACCGGGCGAGCGCCGGCGCCGTCGAGCTGGCCCACTACACCGTCGCCCAGTACCACCGCTCCGCCCCGGTGGAGCGGTCCGCGCTGCTCCCCGGGGACCTGCTGTTCTTCTCCCGCCCCGACGCGCCGCTGCACCACGTCGGCATCTGGGCCGGCGACGGCGCGATGGTCCACGCCGAGCGCACCGGGACCCTGGTGGCCCGGCTGGAGGGCGTGTTCGGCATCCCCAGGTGGGCCGGGGAGTTCGCGGGCGCCCGCCGCCCCGCGGCGTCCGGCTGAGCGTCCGGGCGGCGGGCCCTCACGGGGCTCCGGCGAGCCGCGCGTGGAGGCGGCCGAGCAGCTCGTGCAGCACCTGGCGCTCCTCCGCACTCAGCGGGGCGAGCACCTCGTCCTGGACGGCGAGCGCCTCGGCGCGCAGTTCGGCGAGCAGCGCGCGGCCGGCGTCGGTGACGGTGACCGAGACGCGCCGGCGGTCGGCGGTGTCCCGGGCCCGTTCGACGTAGCCGGCGGCGGCCAGCCCGTCGGCGACCTTGGCCATGTCGCTGGGGTCCACCCCGAGCCGGCGCACCAGGTCGCGCTGCGCGTGCGGCCCGAAGTCGGCGAGCGCGGCGAGCACCGCCATGTCCCACAGCCGCAGCCCCCGGCGGGCGAGCCGCTCGGCCAGCCGGGCGCGGGCCGCCTTCCCGGTGCGCGAGAGCAGGTAGGTGCTGAGGTCCAGCAGCGTCGGCGGGGTGGACGCGGCGGTGGACGCGGGTTCCTCGGAAGCCATGGGACAAGTCTAGGGTCCGACCCTATAGTGGGTGGCGACCCACGATTATCGAGACCCGCCGTTTCCCCGAGGGAGCCCCGCCCGCCATGGACGCGCCGTACCACCGTCTGCTCGTCGCCGACTTCCCCGCCTGCTTCGCCTTCTACGACGCCGTGCTGCCGCCGCTGACCGGCGTCGCGCCGGCCGAGGGCGCCCCCGGCGGCCCGTACGCCTCCTGGGACCTCGACGGCCGGACCGCACTCGCGCTGTTCGACCGCGGACAGCTGGCCGCCGCCGTCGGCACCGCCGCGCCGCCCGCCGTACCGGCCACCGCGCCGCCCGCCGTACCGGCCGCCGCCCAGGACACGGCGATGCTGGTCCTGCGGGTCGGCGACGTCGAGCAGGCCCTCGCCCACTGCCTGCGGCACGGCGGCGGGCCCGTCACCGGACCCGCCGACCGCCCGGAGTGGGGCCCGGGCCTGCGCACCGCGCACGTGCGCGACCCGGAGGGGCGGCTGATCGAGCTCCAGTCCTACTGACGCCCCGGGCCACCCCCGGGGGCGTCGCCCCACAGCTCCGGGGCGCAGGCGTCCACCAGCGCCCCGATCCGGGCCAGCGCCTCGGCCACCGGCAGCGGGGCGGGGCGCCGGCCGTCGCGCAGACGCAGCGCCAGCAGGTCGTCCGCCGCCTCCCGGGGGCCGATGACCGCCTGGTACGGGACCAGCCTCGCCTCCCGGATCCGGGCGCCGAGGCTGCCCCCCTCGGGTCCGGCGACCTCGGCCCGCAGTCCGAGGTCGAGGCAGCGCCCGCGCACCCGCTCGGCCCGCTCCCGCTCCCCCTCGGACAGCGGCAGCAGCACCAGCTGGGTCGGTGCCAGCCAGGCCGGGAAGGCCCCGCGGTACAGCTCGATCAGATGGGCGACGACCCGCTCGACGCTGCCGATGACGCTGCGGTGCACCATCACCGGGCGGTGCGCGGCGCCGTCCGGGCCGGTGTACCGCAGGCCGAACCGCTCCGGCTGGTGGAAGTCGATCTGGACGGTGGAGAGGGTGGACTCGCGCCCGGCGGCGTCGGCGATCTGGACGTCGATCTTCGGTCCGTAGAAGGCCGCCTCCCCCTCCGCGGCCTCGAACGGCACCCCGGAGCGCTCCAGCACCCCGGTCAGCAGCGCGGTGGCCCGCTCCCAGAGCGCCGGGTCGGCCACGTACGTGCCGCCCGCGCCCGGCAGCGAGAGTCGGTGGCGCACCGGGCGGATGCCGAGGGCGCGGTGTGCCTCGCCGATCAGCTCCAGGGCGGCGAGCGCCTCGTCGGCGGCCTGTTCAGGGGTGCAGAAGACGTGCGCGTCGTTGAGCTGGATGGCCCGCACCCGGGTCAGGCCGCCGAGCACCCCGGACGGCTCCGAGCGGTACATGCCGCCCAGTTCGGCGATCCGCAGCGGGAGTTCGCGGTGGCTGCGGGCCCGCGACCGGTAGATCAGGGCGTGGTGCGGGCAGAGGCTGGGCCGCAGGACGACCTGCTCGGCGCCCAGGTCCATCGGCGGGAACATGTCCTCGTGGTAGTGCTGCCAGTGGCCGGAGATCTCGTAGAGCTCGCGTTTGCCGAGCACCGGCGAGTAGACGTGGCGGTAGCCGGCGCGCCGCTCGCGCCCGCGGACGAACTCCTCCAGGGCGTGCCGGATCGCGGCGCCGTCGGGCAGCCAGTACGGGAGGCCGGAGCCGATCAGCGGGTCGGTGCCGAAGAGTCCGAGTTCCCGGCCGAGCCGGCGGTGGTCGGCGGCGGGGGCCGGGGCGGGCACGGCCCGGGATGCGGCGGGGTTGCTGCTCATGGCGGTGGTCTCCACTCGGGTCGGCGGGCGAGTGGACCGGTACGGCGAAGCCCCGGGGCACTCGCCCCGGGGCTTCGAACTGGGTCAGCAGTCAGCGCGCCGGGACTCTCTCCGGCGTCGTCGTGAGGACGGCTGCGGCGCGCTTCATGGGAACGACGCTAGCACCGGAGCACCGGCCGGACGAGCGGTTTTCGCCGCGCGCCGCGCGCCGCCCGCAGCGGCCTCAGTGCAGGACGTGGCAGCCGCGGGCCGCCAGCGCCGCCAGCAGCGCGGGGGCCGGTTCCACCGCGTTCCACCGCAGGTCGAGCTTCTCCAGCGCGGGCAGCGCGGCCGGGTCCGCCAGCCAGTCCGGCAGCCCGGTGATCCGGTTGCCGCGCAGGTCGAGCCGGCGCAGCCGCGGCAGCCCGGCCAGCGCCGCCGGCACCTCGGTCAGCGCGTTCTCCCGCAGTTCCAGCTCGCGCAGTTCGGCGAGGCCCGCGAAGGAGTCCGGCAGGGCGGTCAACGCGTTGCCGCGCAGCCAGAGTTCGCGCAGCGCGGGCAGGGTGCCGAGCGAGCCGGGCAGCGCGGTGAGGCGGTTGTGCTGGGCGCGGAGTTCCACCAGTGCGGTCATCGCGCCGAGGGCGTCGGGGAGTTCGGCGAGCCGGTTCTCGCCGATGTTGAGGTAGCGCAGCGCGGTGAGCCGGCCGAGGGCGTCGGGCAGCGCGGTGAGCGCGTTGTCGTGCAGGTAGAGGAAGTCGGTGAGGCCCGCCAGGTCGCCGATCTCCTCCGGCACCCCGGCGATCCGGTTGTGTCCGAGGTCGAGGGTGCGCAGCCGGCTCAACCGGCCGATGGCGGGCGGGACTTCGGTGATGCCGGTCTCGGCGAGGATGAGCACCGTCAGGTCGGTGCGCTCCCAGACCTCGCCGGGGACGGTGCCGAGTCGCCGGCGCCAGAGGTTGAGGGTGCTGTCGGTCATCCGGTCATCCTGCCGCACCCGGCCCGCACGGGGCGGGCCGGGTGCGGTCACCGGCCGGCGGTCAGGGGTGCAGGACGCGGGAGGGGGCGGCGGCGTTGTCGGCGGCGGCCTGGCTGCGGGTCGCCGGGGTCACGCAGACGTCGTCGCCCGGCCAGCCCTCGCGCCACACGTAGCCGTTGACGCAGGTGTGCGGGCCGTAGGGGCCGGAGACCCAGCGGCTGAAGCGGGCCGCGTTGTCGGCGGCGGCCTGGCTGCGGGTCGCCGGCGTCACGCAGGTGTAGTCGCGGTTGTCGCCGTCCCGCCAGACGTAGCCGGCGGTACAGGTGTTGGGCCCGTAGACGGCCGCCGACGTGGCCGAGTAGACGGTGACGTTGGCGGTGGCGCCGTTGACCGAGGTCGTGATCGAGTCGCCGTTGGCGTTCAGCGAGGTGACGGGCAGCCGGGCGCCGCCGTCCAGGGTCCGCTGGAGGTAGGGCGTGCCGTTGACGATCTCGTGGATCAGGACGACGTCGTTCGGGATGCCCGCGGAGTAGCCGAGCTTCCGGGTGAACTCCACGGTGTAGTAGTGGAACGGGTCGGTTCCGATCGGCACCCGCAGCAGTTGCGGGTGGGTGCCGTCGTCGCTCTGGAAGGACGTGAGGGTGTAGCTGCTCCAGCCGGCCGGGGCGACCGCCACCCGGCTGTGGTCCACCCAGCCGAGCTTGTCGAGGTGGTAGGCGGCCAGGCCGGCCGGCTTGGCGTTGCCGTAGGTGCCGCCGGTGCCGGAGCTGTAGACGTTGGCGGCGCTCATCTCGTCCCACGGGTCGTCGTACTCGCCCGGCTGCGACCACGGGGCGTTGCGGTAGCCGGTGTCGTTGGAGAAGGAGTGCCCGAGCCCGTAGCCGTGCAGCATCTCGTGGGCGACGGAGACCGAGCCGAGGCCGCTGCCGTCCAGGTAGACCGCGCCGTTGGCGCCCCACCAGTCGATGCCGACGTTGGTGACGACGACGGTGCGGTGCCCGGCCGGGACGGTGTAGCCGCCGGCGCGCGCGGCGGCGACGCAGTCCTGGAAGCGGGTCCAGCGGTCGCGGCCCTGCTCCTGGGCGAGGGTGTAGGGCAGGGTGTACCAGCCGGCGGTGTTGGAGTTGCGGATCTGCACGGCGCCGGCCGAGACGCTGTTGAAGTAGTCGTACATGCCGCCGGTGCCGGCGCCGGAGTCGGTGAAGAAGTTCCGCAGCCAGGCGGCGGTGTGCGGTTCGGAGGTGTTGTCGGAGACCTTGCACATGAGGACCGACCAACCGGTGTAGCCGCGGACCTGCACGGCCCCGGCGCCCTGCGGGAGGCCGAGCAGCAACAGCAGGACGGCGGCCAGCAGGGCCGTCGCCCTGGCGCCGATCCGGCGCGTTCGATGGGTGCGCATGTAGGAGTTCCCCCCTCGTCCCGGTGTTCCGGGGCCTGCCCCCGGACGGGTCAGGCGCCCGTACCCAGGCAACGATGAGCAATAAACCCGCTACAGACAAAGGCAGTTGGAGAGGAGGTCGAGTCCGGGCGACGGTTCGTGGACCGGCGAGTGGGGCGGTGACGGGACGGGCCCGCCCGGCGGGGTGGGTCCCCCGCCGGACGGGCCCGGCGCGACGGAAGGGTGCGCGCTCACATGTTGATCATGTGGCCGGCCAGACCGTGGATCGCCTCCTTGACCGCCTCGCCCAGGGTCGGGTGGGCGTGGACGTTGCGGGCGACCTCGTGCACGGTGAGGTCCCACTGCTGGGCCAGCGTCAGCTCCGGCAGCAGCTCGGTGACCTCGGGCCCGATCAGGTGGGCGCCGAGCAGCTCGCCGTGGGTGTTGTCGCAGATGACCTTGACGAAGCCGGTCGGGTGGCCGAGGCCGTGTGCCTTGCCGTTGGCGGTGAACGGGAACTTGGCGACCTTGACGTCGTGGCCCAGGTCGCGGGCCTGCGCCTCGGTGTAGCCGAAGCTCGCGATCTGCGGCTGGCAGTAGGTGGCGCGCGGGATCATCGCGAAGTCCACCTCCATGGTCTCCGCGTCGCCGATGGTCTCGGCGGCGATCACGGCCATGGCCTCGGCGGCGTGCGCCAGCATCAGCTTCGCGGTGACGTCCCCGATGGCGAAGATGTGCGGGACGTTGGTCCGGCCGCGGCCGTCGACCGCGATGGCGCCGCGCTCGGTCAGCTTGACCCCGGTGTTCTCCAGGCCGTAGCCGTGCACGCGCGGGGCGAAGCCGATCGCCTGGAGCACCTTGTCGGCCTCCAGGACCTGCTGCTGCCCGTCCTTGGCGGTGACGGTGACCTTGACCTTGGCGGCCGGGTCCTTGTCGTCGATCGAGTCGACCCGGGTCGAGGTGAGCACCTGGATGCCGAGCTTGCGGTACTGCTTGGCCAGCTCGGCGGAGACCTCGGCGTCCTCCAGCGGCACCATCCGGTCGAGGAACTCGACGATGGTGACCTGCACGCCGTAGTTGTGCAGCACGTAGGCGAACTCGACGCCGATCGCGCCGGCGCCGGCGATGACGATGCTGCCGGGCAGTTCCTCGGTGAGGATCTGCTCCTCGTAGGTGACCACGCGGTCGCTCAGGCTGGTGCCGGGCAGCAGCCGGGTGGTGGCACCGGCGGCGATGATGCAGTGGTCGAAGGTGACGACCTCGAAGCCGCCGCCGTTGAGGGCGACCTGAAGGGTGCGGTCGTCGACGAAGGTGCCGCGGCCGTCGTACTCCGTGATGCCGTTCTTCTTCATCAGGTAGTGGACGCCCTTGACGCGGCCGTCGGCGACGGTACGGCTGCGCTTGAACGCCTCGCTGTAGTCGAAGGTGACCTGGCCCTCGACCTTGATGCCGAAGGTCTTGGCCTCCTTGGTGACGATGTGCGCGAGCTCGGCGTTGCGCAGCAGCGCCTTGGAGGGGATGCAGCCGACGTTCAGGCAGACGCCGCCCCAGTACTTCGACTCGACGACGGCGACCTTCAGGCCGAGCTGGGCGGAGCGGACGGCCGCGGTGTAGCCGCCGGGGCCGGCGCCGAGGACGACGACGTCGTAGTGCGTGCTGCTCATGGTGCTGACTCCTCCGAGGGTGTCACGGTGTCGTGATCTCGGTGCCATGGTGTCAGGCCACCGCCCCGCGCACCCATCGGACCCCCGCCGTCGGACCCCCGACCGGGTTGCCGGCCCGGCGCCCCGCACCGACCGTGCTCCGCACGGCGGACGGGGTGCCGGGCCGGGTGTCCCGGAGGGGCGTGTCAGGCCTCGGTGCCGTGCGCGTGGCCCTCCTGGAGGGTGCCGCCCTCGGTGCGCTGCGCGGCGACGGGGGCGTGCAGCGAGGAGAGGTCCCAGGCGTAGGTGCCCACCGAGTCCGCGATGACGTCGATGTTGACGTCGAAGGCCCTCATGTCCAGGTTGCGCAGGTCGTCGCAGGCCTTGTGGTAGCAGGGGTCGAAGGCCTGGCCGGCGGTGCCGCCGTAGGTGGCGGCCTGGGCGGCGGTCTTGATCACCTCGGCGCCGGTGTCGGTGCCGCCGGCCGGGATGCCCGCGTCGATGAACGGACCGTAGTCGGAGCGGCCGGTGAAGTCGGTGCCCTCGTGCGGCAGGCCGCGGCGGTCGAGGTAGTCGGTGATGTGCCGCTCCAGCTGGGCGGAGCCGTCCGGGCCGGGGCCGGAGCCGACGTGGTCGGAGTCGTCGCCGTCGTAGACGAACTGCGCCGAGTTGGGCGAGGCGATCATGTCGAAGTTCAGGTAGAGCTTGATCTTCTGCCGCTCGGCCTCGGAGAGCGACTTCACGTACGCCGCGGAGCCGCGCAGGCCGAACTCCTCGGCGGACCACCAGGCGAACCGGACCTTGTTCTTCACCGGCCGGTTGCCGAGGTTCTTGGCGACCTCCAGGATGCCGGCCGAGCCGGAGCCGTTGTCGTTGATGCCGGGGCCGGCCAGCACCGAGTCGAGGTGCGAGCCGATCACGACGGTGTTCGCCGGGTCTCCGCCGCGGGTCTCGGCGATCACGTTCCAGGTGGTGCGCTTCTCCATGTGGGTGCGGATGTCCAGGGCCACGGTGACCGGCCCGGCGGCCGCCCGGGCGGCGAGCGCCTGTCCGGCGGCCTGGGAGATGCCGCCGACCGGGATCCGGCCGAGGTCGGGCTCGCCGAGGGTGCCGTTGAGGTCCCCCTCGACGTTGTTGTAGATCACCGCGCCGAGGGCGCCCGCGTCCGCCGCCGCGGCCTGCTTGACCGCGAAGCCGCAGCCGCCGCGCCGGATCAGCGCGATCCGGCCGGTGACGGCGCCACCGGCGTAGTCGGCCGCCTCGCAGCCGGTGGTGGCGTCCACCGGGACGACCGCGAGCGCGGCGGTCAGGCCGCCGTCCGGGCCCCCGACGGAGTAGGTCATCGCCTTGATCGCGATGTCCTCGGCCTGCGGGGAGACCACCGAGAACCGCTCGGACAGCTCCTGGAAGAACGTGTACTCGAACTCCTGCTTGGACACCTTGAGCCCGGCCCGGCGGGCCTGCTCGTAGACGTAGCGGGCGGACTGGTCGTGGCCGGCCGAGCCGGCCACCCGGTTGCCGCCGTTGCGGCGGGCGATCCGCTGGAGCGCCTCCAGGGTGTCGTGGGCGCCGTCGGCGGTGCTCTCCTGCGCCAAACGGGTGGCGAGCTTCGCGCCCTTGCGCCCCGGGTCCGGGTCGGCGGCGGCACTGCCGGTGCCGACCAGCAGCAGCGGGGTCACCAGCGCGGCCACCGCCAGCACGGCGCCCGCCGTCCGGCGGGCGGGGGCGGTGCGGGCGCGGCGGGTGGCGGCCGGGCGACCGGTCCGAGCGTTCAAGGCTTGTCCTTCCGACGGTCCGTGGGACTCCCGATTTGACATGTTCCTCGACGCCTTGCCAACCCCGGCGCGGAAGCTGACCGGATGCGGACACCCCGGGGTGCGGCGATGCTGGGAGTAGTGGGGCCGTCTCATCCGGGAGTGTGACCACATGTCCATGTTCGACAAGCTCAAGAGCATGCTCAAGGGCCATGAGGACCAGGCCGAGAAGGGCGTCGACAAGGCCGGCGACATGGTCGACGAACGTACGCAGGGCAAGTACAGCAGCCAGGTCGACACGGGCCAGGAGAAGCTCAAGGACCAGCTGCGCGACGACCGCCCGCCGCAGTAGTCCTCGTCCCCGCCAGGGCCGCCCTGCGGCCCGCCGCCCCGGTTCGTGGGGGGGGGTAGCCCCCCGCCCACCACCCGGGGGCGGTTTTTTGGGGTTTTATAATAATTAATAATTATA
>NZ_JBHYUU010000068.1:16838-37173 GCF_042749955.1 Kitasatospora sp. NPDC059462
CTTCCCTCCCCGGCGCCCCGCGCGCGCGCCCCCCGCCCGCGGCGGCGGCCGCGCCCCCGCCGCGCCGCCGCGGGCCCCCGGCCGCGCGGGTGCGGGCCCCCCCCGCCCCCCCCCCCCACGACCGGGGCACTATTTTTGGACTTTACATACTCATTACTATTAGTCCGGTTGCGCGTTCGCGTGTCACACGCGGTCAGGCGCCGGCGTCCCCCGTTCCGGCGCGCCCGCGTCGCGCGCGGCCGCCCGCGAGACCCCCTGACGAGAGGACAGCCGCCGTGTCGATCGCCCGTGTCCGGACCACCCAGCTCCCCGGTGTCGGCGTCCAGTACGACCTCACCACCCGAGAACAGCGGCACCTGTCCGTGATCGCCCACCGGGACGGCTCACGCAGTCTCAACGTCTACCGCTCGGACGACCCCGACGCCTGCTCCCAGGCCTTCCGGCTGACCGCGGAGGAGTCCACCGCGCTGGTCGACGCCCTGACCCCGGCTCACCACAACCCGGCGATGCTGCACACCACCGACCTCGGCCTGGTCGCCGAGCGACTCCCGGTCGACGGCGCCTCGTACTGGAACGGGCGGCTGCTCGGCGAGACGAAGATGCGCACCGAGACCGGCGCCTCGATCGTCGCCGTGCTGCGGCGCACCGGCGCCGTCCCCTCCCCCGCGCCGGACTTCCGGCTGGCGGGCGGCGACACGCTGATCGTGATCGGCACCCGCGAGGGTGTGGACGCGGCGGCGGCGATCCTGGAGCGGGGGTGATCGGGGGGTGCACACCGCCACCGTCTTCATCGAGCTCGGCTCGGTCATCCTCGTCCTCGGACTGCTCGGCCGGATCGCCGGCCGCTACGGCTTCTCCCCGATCCCGCTCTACCTGCTCGGCGGGCTCGCCTTCGGCACCGGCGGGCTGCTGCCGCTGAGCGCCAGCGAGGAGTTCGTGGCGACCGGCGCCGAGATCGGCGTCGTCCTGCTGCTGCTGATGCTGGGTCTGGAGTACACCGCCGCCGACCTGGTCACCAACCTCAAGGCCCAGTACCCGGCCGGCGCGGTCGACTTCCTGCTCAACGCGGTACCCGGCGCCGTCGCCGCCCTGCTGCTCGGCTGGGGCCCGGTGGCCGCCGTGGTGCTCGCCGGCGTCACCTGGATCTCCTCCTCGGGCGTCATCGCCAAGGTGCTCGGCGACCTCGGCCGGCTCGGCAACCGGGAGACCCCGGTGATCCTCAGCATCCTGGTGCTGGAGGACCTCGCGATGGCCGTCTACCTGCCGATCCTGACCGCCCTGCTGGCCGGTGCCGGCCTGCTCGCGGGTTCGATCACGCTGGCCATCGCGCTCGCCACCGCCGGGGCGGTGCTCTTCATCGCGCTCCGTTACGGCCGGCTGATCTCGAAGTTCGTCTCCCACGACGACCCGGAGAAGCTGCTGCTGGTGGTGCTCGGGCTGACCCTGCTGGTCGCGGGCATCGCCCAGCAGCTCCAGGTGTCGGCGGCGGTCGGGGCCTTCCTGGTGGGCATCGCGCTCTCCGGCGAGGCCGCCGAGGGCGCGCACACCCTGCTCAGCCCGCTGCGGGACCTCTTCGCGGCGGTGTTCTTCGTCTTCTTCGGCCTCAGCACCGATCCGACCAGCATCCCGCCGGTGCTGCTGCCGGCCCTGCTGCTGGCCGTGGTCACCGCGCTCACCAAGGTCGCGACCGGCTACTGGGCGGCCCGCCGCGCCGGGATCGCCGCCCGCGGCCGGTGGCGGGCCGGCGGGGCACTGGTGTCGCGCGGCGAGTTCTCCATCGTCATCGCCGGACTCGCCGTCACCGCCGGCATCGAACCGGGCCTCGGCCCGCTGGCCACCGCGTACGTGCTGATCCTGGTGGTCACCGGCCCGCTCGCCGCCCGCTACACCCAGCCCGCGGTGGAACGCCTGGGCGCCGTGTTCTCCCGGCGCCGCCCCTGGACGCCCGAGGCGCGCATCCCCGCGCAAGGCGCGGCGGTGGACGGCGCGGAACCGGTGGAGGATCCGCTGGACGCGCAGTCCGGTCAGCCGCTCGACGGCCTGTCGCGCTGACCCTTTCCCGAACGGCGCCCCCTCGCGCCGGCTCGTCATCCTGCCCCGGGGCGGGTCACCTCCGGTGGTCCGCCCAGGGGCTCTTCTCGTTCCCGGGTTCCGCGGCTCCGGGTTCCGCAGGTACGGATTCCGCAGGTGCGGGTTCCACGGCTCCTGGTTCCGCAGGTGCGGCCGTCCGCCCGCCGCCGTCGCCGCAGTGCTCCCAGGGGCCGAGGCCGGACCGCTCGCGCAGCTTCCCGCACGCGTCGCACACCCGGTCCAGCCAGCAGGCCGCCTCGCCGCCCTCGTCCATGGGCCGATTGTGCCCGCCGGGCCGCCCCGGACGCGAGGAGCCGGTGTCCGCTCCCTGGTGGTGGACGCTCCCGGGCTGCAGCAGACGGCGATGAACACCGGGCCCGCGATCGGCGTCGCCCCCGCCGGCCCCCGACCGCCGGTCACACCCCGCTCGGCGCCCTCCCGTCCGCCCTCGCCGCCCTGGCGGCCACCGCCGCCGCCGGTGCGCTCCTCGCCACCCGGCTCCCGGCGGCGCGCACGGCGTGACCCGGGCCGGGTGGATCAGCCGTCCGGCCGCGGCCGAACGTGTTCGGCCGGGCCGCGTTGCGCGGCCCGGCCGAGCGCCTTCGACGGATCGTCCTGCTGGTCGCCGGAGGCGACGACTCAGCCGGTCTGCCCCTCGGATCCCCCGGGGGTCGGCAGGTGCGGCTCCGCACCGAGGGCGGACCAGCCGGAGGCCGCCCCCGTGCCGGAGGGGTCGGCGGCGGACGGGCCGGTGGCGGACGGATCGGTGCCCGAGGCGAAAGCAGCCCAGTTCGGGTCCGCGGCGGCGGCCCAGTTCGGGTCCGCCGCGGGGGCCGACCAGGCCGGGTCCGCACCGGCGGCGGACCAGCCGGAGTCCGCACCGGGGGCGGTCCAGGCCGGGTCCGCACCGGCGGGGGTCCAATCGGCGCCCTCGCCGAAGGCCAGCCAGTTCGGGTCCACGGCGGCGGGCGGGTCGACGTCCGGGTCGGCAGCACCGGCGGCACCGGCACCGGTCAGGCACAGGACCGCGGCAGCGGCGGCCACGCAGAGCAGTCGTTTCATGGGGGTACCTCCTCGGTAGGGGTGGAACTCCGCCAACAGTTCCCGTACGACCCACCCCGGTAACCGGCTGTTCGCAGGAACACGCCCCTCCCGCGTCCCCTCGCTCCCCGCGCGGCGGATCAGCGGCGCGCACGCAGGAGGCGGCGGGCCCGCCCGACCGGCGCGGCGTGCCGCAGGCCCGGCTCCCCCGCCACGGCGAGCGGTTGCGGGCGGGGCAGGAGGAGGCGGAGCAGGGCGAGTTGGACGAGGGCGCCGATCGTCATCCCGGCCCAGAGCCCGTGGACGCCGAGCGGACCCGCCAGGGCGGCGCCCGAGCCCAGCTGGGCGGCGAGGCCGAGCAGCACGGCGAACACCAGCGGGCGGCCGGCGCCCGCCGCCTGGTGGACGCCGCCGAGGGCGACCACCAGCGCGTAGGGCAGCAGGTAGAAGCCCGCCATCCGCAGGAAGCCGACCGCCTGGCCGGCCACCGCGGGATCGTCGGTGAACACCGCCACGACCGGCACCGCGGCGGCCGCGCAGAGCACCGCGGCGCCCGCGCCGAGGGCGGCGGCCAGCGTGGCGGTGTCACGGCCGAGGGCGCGCACGGCCGCGGCGGAGCCGGCCCCGGCCAGCCGGGCGGCCTCGATGGCGGCGGCCTGCCGGACGGCGTAGAAGGCCATGGTGACGACCAGCAGCACGCGGTAGCCGACCCCGTACCCGGCGACGGCGGACACCCCGAAGGAGGAGACCAGGGCGAGCTGCGCCGTGCCGACGCCCATCCGCGCGGTGAAGTCCAGGCCGAACGGCGCACCGGCGGCGGTGACCGCGCGGGCCTCGGAGAGCAGTCCGCCGGTCGGTACCGGCAGCCGGTGGCGGCGCCGGAGCAGCAGGGTGACCGCGAGGGCGACGGCCCGGGAGAGGGCCGGCGCGAGCGCGGCGCCGCTCATGCCGAGGGCGGGCAACGGGCCCGGCCCGAGGATCAGCAGCGGGTCCAGGAGGAGCAGCAGGCCGCTGGAGAGCAGCGCCATGCGCATCGGCGTCCGGGTGTCGCCGGCGCCCTTGAACAGCTCGTCGGCGACGCGCTGGGCGAAGAACAGCGGGAAGGCCGGGAAGGCCACGGCGAACCAGGCGGTGGCGAGGGCCGCGGCCTCGCCGTCCAGGAAGGCCCCGGCGAGCGGTTCGCGGAGCAGGAAGCCGGGGACGGCGAGCGCGAGGCCGCCCAGCGCGCAGAGCCGCCAGGCGGCGCGGGCGACACGCCCGGCCGCGGCCCGGTCGCCCGCGCCGTGGGCCCGCGCGAGCCGCACGGTCGTCCCCGAGGCGACCACCAGGACCAGGCCGAGCAGCAGGTTCTCCACGGTGGCGGCCAGGGTGACGGCGGCGACGGCGGGCCCGCCGAGTCCGGCCACCCAGAAGGTGCCGACCACCGAGGCGACCACCCCCGACAGCAGCTCGGCGTAGACCGGTCCCGCCAGTGCGACGAGCCTCGGCAGGTGCCCCCGCATGCTTCCCCCCGATGTTCCTGGTGTTCCTGGTGTTCCTCGTGTTCCGGGCATCGCGGAGGCCCCCGTTGCCCGCGCGGCCCGGCCGTGCACCGGCCCGGCGAGTGACCTCGAATCGGCCTCGAATAGAGATACCTCGAATCGATGCACCTCGACAAGAGGTAGCATGAACGCCGCACGAGGGCGCGCGCCGACGGGAACGCGCTCGCCGGTTCGGACGAAACGCCACGACGACGGAAAGGCCTCGACCGTGCTGACGCTCGCGATCCTCGGGTTCCTGTACGACGAACCGCTGCACGGCTACCAGCTGAAGTCCCGGATCACCGGCCTGACCGGCCACGTCCGGCCGGTCAGCGACGGCGCGCTCTACCCGGCCATCACCCGCCTGGAGAAGGCCGGACTGCTGCGACGGCGCAGCGAGCCCGGCAGCGGAGCCGTGCCCCGGCAGGTGCTGGAGCTGACCGCGGCCGGGCGCGCCGAGCTGGAGCGCCGGCTGGCCGATCCGGAGGAGACCGAGATCTCCGACCAGATCCGCTTCTTCACCGTGGCGGCCTTCCTGGACCGGCTGGACGACCCGGCCCGGCAGGCCGCGGTGCTGCGGCGGCGGCTCGCCTTCCTGGAGGCGCCGAGCAGCTTCTTCTACGACGCCGACGGCCGGCCGGTCACCGCCGAGCGGGAGCGCAACCCGTTCCGGCGCGGCATGCTGCTGGTCGCCCGCGCCTCCGGGGCGGCCGAGCGGGCGTGGCTGGCCGAGACGATCGCCGACCTCGACGGCCGGGGCCCGGCCGGGGAGCCGCACGCCTGACCGGCCGAATGCCTGAACCGGGCGGACGCCGGGTTCCGGAGGGGTCCCGGCGGGGTGCGGCGTGACTATGATGAGCCGCCACCCACCCCGGCCGGTCCGCCCGGCCCGTCCGGCACCACGGCACCGCCGCGCGTGACCAGGACGCGGGCCCGCGCCCGCTCCGTCCCGTCCCGTCCCGAGGGAGACCGCCGTGCCCAGTGCCGAGACCGCCGCCTCCGGCGCCTCCGGTCAGTCCGCCCCCGTCCGGTCCGCCGCCGCGCCGGGCACGCCCCGGCCGAACGCACCCCGGCCGGACGCGCCCGGCCCTGCCGCGCACCCGGAGTCCATCCCCGGCTGGTTCTTCCGGCTCGACCAGGAGGCCTTCCGGCACCTGCTCACCGCCCAGAGCGCGGCCGGGCTCACCGGCGACATCCTCGAACTCGGCAGCTACCTGGGGCGCAGCGCCGTCCTGCTCGGCGACCACCTGGGGCCGGGCGAGCGGCTGACGGTCTGCGACCTGTTCGATTCCGAGGCGGACGACGCCGACAACGACGCCGAGATGGCGATGTCCTACCGGTCCTCGCTGACCCGGCGCGGGTTCGAGGCCAACTACCTGGCGTTCCACCCGGAGCTGCCGACGATCGTGCAGGCGCCGACCTCCGTGCTGGCCGACGGGCGCATCCCGGCCGGCAGCTGCCGGTTCGTGCACGTCGACGCCTCCCACCTCTACGAGCACGTGACCGGGGACATCGAGGTGGCGCGCCTGGCGCTGGCCGAGGGCGGGCTGGTGGCGCTGGACGACTACCGCTCGGAGCACACGCCGGGCGTGTCGGCCGCGGTCTGGCAGGCGGTGTTCACCGGAGGGCTGCATCCGGTGCTGCTGACGCCGATGAAGTTCTACGGGACGTGGGGCGATCCGGAGCCGGTCCGCGAGGCCCTGCTGACCCGGGACTGGCGGGCCGAGGGGTTCACCGTCGACGAGGACGCCATCGCGGGCCGGCGGGTGCTGCGGCTGAACAACGCCGTGCGGCCGGCCGCGGAGCGCTCGGGCTCGCGCCGGCTGCTGCTGGACCTGCTGCCGCCCGCGGCCACCCGCGCCGTCCGGCGGGGGCTGCGCACGCTCCGGGAGCGGCGTGCGGAGCGCCCCGGCGGGGCGGGCCGACGGGGCTGGCGGGGCCGGTAGGCCGTCGGCCGTGGTCCGCCGGCCGTGCGCTGACGGACCACCACCGCCCGCGGGTCCCGGCCCGGCGGCGGCGCCCGTCCCGATGGTGGTCACCCCGCTGCTGGTCGTCGGCGCGCACGCCACGGACGGCCGGACCGGGTCGGCCGGGGCCCCTGGCCGCGTCGTTCGACGGGATGGTGCCGCTGCGGGTCGGTCTGCTCTCGCGGTGACGGGCGGGGCGCTGCTGCACCCGCCAGGTGGGCGCGTTGATGGTGGCAGTGCCGGCCGTGACGGTGTGGTGGCGGATCGCGCTGCGCAGCGCGGTGGGCCGGGGACCTGGTGCCGGCGCTCGGCGGGGTCTGCGCGCTGGTGGTCGCGCTGCTGCGCCGGTCCCACCGCGCGGACGCCCCCCGGCGGGCGGGTGAGCCGCCGGTAGGGTCGGCCGGTCCGCCCGCCGGTCCGGTGGGCGGACCGATCCCGCACCGTGGAGGGCGCCGTGGAACCGCGACTGCCGCACCTGCCCGAGCCGTTCGAGCCACCCGGGCCGTTCGACCCGTCCCGCCCGTCCGGCCCGTCCGGCGCGTTCGAGGGGGCGGACCCGGCCGACGGCCCGTACCTCCCGGCCGACGAGGACCTGGCCGAGGCGCTGCTGGCGCTCGCGGTGCCGTTCGAGGAGGTGAACGGCCTGGTGGCCGCCCGCGCCCGGCTGGCGCGGGACGCGGGGCTGCGGGCGGCCTTCGAGGAGATGCTGCGCGCCCAGGCGCGGGCGGTCGGGACGCTCGGGGAGCCGGCCGGGCTCGACCGCGACTGGCCGGCGGGCGGCGCGGACGGCGCGGGCCTGGCGACGCTGCTCTTCGTCGCGCTGGCCCCGTACACCCGGGCCCACCACCGCGCGCTGGGCGTCCCGCCGGAGGTGACCCGGTCGACGCTGGCCGACCTCGGCCGGCAGCTCGCGGTGAGCAGGTGGCGCGGCCGCACCGGGCTGGGCAATCCGCGCTGGCTGACGCTGCACTTCCGGGGCGAGCTGTTCCAGTTGGGCCGGCTGCAGTTCCAGCGTCGGCGGCCGGCCGGGGCGGACGGCGCGGCGACGGGGGCGGCGGAGGCCGGCGGGCGGAGCCTCCAGTTGCACATCCCGGACCACTGCGGCCCGCTCTCCCCCGGGGCGTGCGACCGTGCGCTGGACCGGGCCCGGGCGTTCTTCCCCCGGCACTTCCCCGGCGAGGCGTACCGCAGCGTCTGCGTCTTCTCCTGGCTGCTCGACCCACAGCTCGCCGACCACCTGCCGGCGGAGTCCAACATCATGCGCTTCCAACGGCGGTTCGCCCCACTGGTGCGGCCGGACCGGCCGCGGGAACCCGAGGACACCAATCCACTGCGGTACGTCTTCGGCGACGTCGAGCGGCCCTTGGAGTCGCTTCCCCGGGACACCGCCCTCCAGCGCGCCCTGGTCGACCACCTGCGGGCGGGCGGCCACTGGTACGTGTGCGGCGGCCGGCTCGCGCTCTGACGGTTCCCCGGCCCCGATGGAATTCCTCGGATTGATCTGAATCATCGGATTCATCCGACCGCATTCACTCCACCGAGGGAACTTCCTTTAAAGATTTGCCCACGGAACTTTAAAGAGCGCATAGTGATGGCGTCTCAGTTGGCCCTAGGAATGGCCAACTTATGGCAAAGGACCGTGCGCGTCCCGCACGGGCCCTGGCAGAGGAGGAGATGGCGTTGCGTCACGGGAACCTTCACGACGGCTACGGGCAGCGGCTGCGCGAGCGGATCGCCGCCCCGGGGGCGACCCCGCTCATCGGTGTCTACGACATGTACTCCGCCTCCATCGCGGCCGCGCACTACGACGGCATGTTCGTCTCCGGCTTCGGCTTCGCGGCCTCCTACTACGGCCTGCCCGACATCGGCTTCATCGCCTGGCCGGACATGGTCGCCTTCGTCGAGCGGCTGCGCGGCGCCTTCCCCCGGCACCACCTGCTGGTCGACATCGACGACGGCTACGTCGACCCCGAGGTGGCCTGCCACGTGGTGCGGCGGCTGGAGCGGATCGGCGCCTCGGGCATCATCCTCGAAGACCAGAAGCGGCCGCGCCGCTGCGGCCATGCCGACGGCAAGCAGGTCCTCCCCCTCGACGAGTACCTGGAGAAGCTGGACCAGGTCCTCGCCACCCGCACCGACCTCGTCGTGGTCGCCCGGACGGACGCCACCGAGGAGGCCGACATCCTGCGCCGGGCCGAGGCCCTCGCCGCGACCGACGCGGACGTGGTGCTGGTCGACGGCGTGCGCAGCGAGGAGTGGATCCGCCGGATCCGCCGCGTGGTGGGCGACAAGCCGCTGTTGTTCAACCAGATCGCCGGCGGCAAGTCGCCCCGGCTGTCGCTCTCCGAGCTGGGCGCGCTCGGCGTGGACGTCGCCATCTACAGCACGCCCTGCCTCTTCGCGGCGCACCAGGCGATGGACGAGGCGCTCGCCGGGCTCAAGGTGGCGGACGGACGGCTGCCGGCCTCCGCCGGGGAGCGGCAGGGCATCGGTGTGCGGGAGTCCACCGAGCTGCTGGAGCGCAACATCCCGCGCCCGCAGTCCCGCGAGGAGGTGGGCGTGTGACGCACCGGGCGTTCGGCGTGGCGCCGTGGGCCGTCCGGCAGCGGCTGGGCCCGGGCGGCCGCCGGATCGCGGCGGCCGGGCTGGCCGGAGCCTGGGCCGTGCTCGGCTGCGCCGGCGCGACGGAGGCGTCCACGGTGGCGTTCGCGGAGGCGTCTCCGGTGGCGGAGGCCGGCGCCGCCGGACGCAGCCTGGTCACGGTGATCGACAACTCCCAGGCGGATTCGATCATCGAGGTCGACCGGACGGCCGACCTGCAGATCGGGCGCGGCGCGGCCGGAAGCGACCACGACGGCTCCACCGCCCTGGTGACCGGTCTGCTGGGCGCCGCACCGGCGGTCCCCGAGGTGGAGGAAGGCGGCGGGGAATGACCACGGCCCGGGCGCGGGGCCGTCCGCCGGGTGGCGGCGGGCGGGGGCGGCCGTGGTGGCGCGCGCTCGACCCCTATGTGGCGGCGCTGGCCGGGACGGTGGCGCTGGCCTCGCTGCTGCCCGTCACCGGACGGGCGGCGCGCGGCGCGGAGCTGGCCTGCGACCTCGCGGTGGGGTTGCTGTTCTTCCTGTACGGGGCCCGGCTCTCCACCCGAGAGACGCTCGCCGGGCTGCGTCACCTGCGGCTGCACGGACTCGTCCTGGCCTCCACCTTCGTCCTGTTCCCGGTGCTCGGGGTGGCCGTGACGGCGCTGCTGCCCGATGCGCTCACCGGGCAGCTGCGGACGGGCGTGCTGTTCCTCTGTCTGGTGCCGTCCACGGTGCAGTCCTCGGTGGCGCTCACCGGTGCCGCACGGGGGAACGTGCCGGCCGCGATCTGCGCCGGCACCTACTCCGGTCTGGTGGGCCTGGTGCTGACGCCGCTGCTGGCGGCCTGGTTGCTGGGGGCCCGCGCGGCGCTGTCGGCCGACGGTCTGCTGCGGATCCTCGCCCAGCTGCTCGCGCCGTTCGTGCTCGGCCAGCTGCTGCGGCCGTGGATCGGCGGCTTCCTGGGGCGGCACCGCCGGGTGCTCGCGCCGGTCGACCGGGGCTCGATCCTGCTGGTCGTCTACACCGCGTTCAGCGGGGCGGTGGCGCAGGGCGTCTGGTCCACCGTGACGCCGTCCGCCCTGCTGGGGCTGGGGGCGGTCCTGCTGGGGCTGCTCGCGGCCACCGTGCTCGCGGTCCGGCTCGGAGCGCGGCAGCTGGGCCTCGACCGGGGCTCGGGGATCGCGGCGGTGCTCTGCGGTTCGCAGAAGAGCCTGGCCGGCGGGCTGCCGATGGCCACCGTCCTCTTCGGACCGCAGGCCGGGCTGCTGGTGCTGCCACTGATGATGTACCACCAGCTCCAGCTGGTCGCGGGGGCCCTGCTCGCCGGCCGCTGGGCCGGGGCGGCGGCCCCCGAGGGGGTGGCCCCACCGGCGCGTGCCTCGCCCGGAGCCGCCTGACGTGGATCCGGGAGAGGCACGCGGGCAGGGCGGGCAAGGCGGCCTGGGTGGCCGGGGCTTCCGGGGCGGCTGCGGGAGCGGCCCCGGAACGGCGGGGACCTCGTACCGCGGTGGGCGGCACGAGGTCCCCGGAAGCGGCGCCGGGTGCGGGGTCGGTTCCGCAGGTCGGTTCCGCGGGTCAGCTGCGCGGGGCGGCGTCCAGGACGCGGGCGTCCTCGGCGATCAGCCGGGCGCGCTCGGCGGGGATGCTGCGGCCGGCCTGGTTGTCGGCCCAGCGGGCGAGCGGCTGGTACTGGCCCTGGCCGAGCATCACCGTCAGGGTGGCGACGGCGTTGCGGTCGGCGCCCGAGGTGAGCACCAGCGAGGCCAGGCCGGTCGGGGTGGCCGCGACGGTGAACTCGGCGGTCGTCTCGGCACGGCCGCCGGGGCCGGTGGCCTCGGCGCGCAGGGTGTGCTTGCCGAGCGCCAGCGTGGTGGTGTCGAGGGGCGAGCCGGCCGGCAGCTCCTTGCCGTCCAGGGTCAGCCGGACGCTGTCGGCGCCGACGGCCTGCACGGCGGTCACCGGCTGCTGGGCGCGGTCCAGGGTCGCGCCGGAGGCCGGCGAGGTGATCGCCACGGTCGGCGCGGCCGGCGGGGTGGTGACGGTACCGCCCTGGAGCCACGCGGAGTTCCAGCCGGCCAGCTCGGCCGGGCGGTTGGTGATGATGCCGTCGACGCCGGCGGCCTCCAGGGCCTTCCAGCGGGTGGCCGAGTCGACGGTCCAGACGTTGACCGCGACCCCGGCCGCGTGCAGGTCCTTCACCACGCCGAGGCGGCTCGCGAGGGCGCCGTCGGAAGGGTTGTAGGCGGACAGGCCGAGCTCCTTGGAGAGGGCGACCGGGTCGGCGTCGAGGTCGCCGCGCAGCAGACCCAGCGGCAGCTCCGGGGCCAGCTCACGGGTGTAGCGCAGGGCGTCGACCTCGAAGCTCTGCACGAAGACCCGGCCGGTCATGCCGTGGTCGCGGATCTCCTTGACGATCCGGGCGACCTCGTCGCGGCTGTGCTTGCCCTTGATCTCCAGCAGCAGGTTGCCGCCGCGGGTGCGCAGGTCCTCCAGCTGGGCGGCCAGGCTCGGCACCCGGGCGCCCGCGTAGGTCGGGCCGAACCAGGAGCCCGCGTCGAGCGCGTCCAGCTGGGCGGCCGTCAGGTCGCGGATGCGGCCCTTGCCGTTGGTGGTGCGGTCGACGGTGTCGTCGTGCAGCACGTAGGGGATGCCGTCCTTGCTGGGCTGGACGTCGTTCTCGATCCACTCGGCGCCGCCGCGACGGGCGATCTCGTCGGAGTCCAGGGTGTTCTCCGGGGCGGCGGAGGAGGCGCCGCGGTGGGCGAACACGGTGAGCGGCGAGCCGGCGGGGCGCAGCCAGCCGCCGGGGGCGAGCGCGGTCACCTTGAGGTCGTCGAAGGAGACCTTCGAGCCGTTCACCACCAGGGCCTGGCCGCCGTCGGCGCTGCGGGCGACCTGGGTGGTGCGCATCACCTCCTTGCCGTCGAAGATCCAGCGGGCGGTGGTGCCGTGCACCTCCACGGCGATCCGCACGTCACGGCCGGTGCCGGCGGCGGTCGGCGCGGAGCCGGTGTTGGTGACGTTCCAGCTGTTGGCGGGGGTGCGCTGGGCGAACTCCAGGCCGTTGGCGGCGGTGGTGCCGGAGCGCATGGTGGCGATGGACCACGGGGTGGCGCCGCTCGCGGGGACGTCCAGGCCGAAGGCGGTCCAGCGGGCGGCGTCCTGGACGCTCTCGAAGCGGGCCGTGGCCTCGATGCGGAAGTCGTCGAGGTGACGGCCGAAGGTGATCCGGCTCTGCTGACCGGAGTTGGCGGAGGTGCCGACCAGCCGGCCGTTCTCGACCTTCCAGTCGCCCTCCACGGCGCTCCAGCCGGCGGGCAGGGCGCCACCGGTGAAGTGCTCGTCGACGACGACCTCGCCGGCGGCCGGAGCGGCGGGCGCCGCGGCAGCGGCGGCGGGCGCGGCCTCGGCGGGGGCGGCCGGCTCGGCGGAGGCGGCGCTCGGAGCGGTCAGCGCGACGGTGGTGAGGCTCAGTGCGGAGGCGACGGCGGCGGCCAGCAGACCGGTGCGACGGGCCCGGTGGGGGCGGTGACTCTGTGTCATGGGCGGCACGCTAGGGACGGCGACCGAACCGGAAGCCACCACTCCGAAAACCGTTCGTGACCATTGCGCGTGCGGTTCGTGGCGATGGCGGATTCCTTGCGGTGAATGGCCGGTTCGCTTCCGCACGGTGCGCCGGACGGGACCACCGGGAGGCGGGCGCCCGGACCACCCGGCGGACCAGCGGCGTTGCGCTCCGTGCAACACGGCGGACGCCGGCCCGCGCCGACTCGCCCCGATGCGCGCCGAACGCCCGCGCCGGGGCCGGCCCGCGGCCACCCGCCCCCGGCGGCGGCACGCGCTCCGCCGGACGGCGGATGGCCCCCCGGACGCGACGGGCCGTCAATGGGGAGTCGTACGAGCCGCAGCAATTCCCGCCTTCCGGCCGACTGCCGGGCGTCCGGGGGCGAGGATGAGCGGAGCGCGTCAACCTGAACGGGGGGACAGGATGGGGCAGCACACCGGCCAGGAGCCGCCGGGGACACAGGAGTTCGGGACGGAGCTGCGGCGTCTGCGGCAGGAGCGCGGGCTCTCGCTCACGGCGCTGTCACGGCTGGTCCACTACAGCAAGGGATACCTCAGCAAGATCGAGAACGGCGGCAAGCCCGCCACCGCCGACCTCGCGCAGCGCTGCGACGACGTGCTGCGGGCGGACGGGGCGCTGCTGCGGCTGCTCGAACCGGCGGACAGCGACGACCCCGGCACCGCCGAGGGCGACGGCGGCCCCTGCCCGTACCCGGGCTCCGAGGCCTTCGGACCGCACCAGGCCCGCTGGTTCGCGGGCCGCGACGGCACGGCCGCCGCCCTGCTGGAACGGCTCGCCGAACGGGCCGGGCACGGTCCGCTGGCGCTGGTCGGAGCGTCCGGGACGGGAAAGTCCTCGCTGCTGATGGCCGGGCTGGTCCCCGCCCTGCGCGCCGGAGCCCTGCGCCCCGACGACGGCCCGCCGTGGCGGGTGGTGGTGTGCACCCCGACGGCGCACCCGATCGCGGCCCTGCGCACCGCACTGCGCACCGCCCCGCCCCCCACCGGCCCGCACGGCGCGGCGGGGGGACCGCCCGCGGAAGGCGGACTGGCCCTGATCGTGGACCAGTTCGAGGAGACCTTCACCCGCTGCACCGACGCACGGGAGCGGCGCGCGTTCGTCCGGGTGCTCCACGCCCTCGCCACCGCGCGGCCGGCCGCCCTCGTGGTGCTCGGCCTGCGGGCGGACTTCGGTGAACGCTGCCTCACCCAGCCCGGACTCGCCCCGGTGACCGGTCACGGGCTGTTCCCCCTCGGCGCGATGACCGCCGCCGAGGTGCGCGAGTGCATCACCCGCCCGGCCGCCGAGGCCGGACTGCGAGTCGAACCGGGCCTGGTCGAGCTCCTGCTGCGCGACCTCGGCACCGACGAGGGCACCGGCGGCGGAACCGACCGCGACATCGACCTCGACGCCGGCCTCGACACCGGCCTCGACACCGCCGAGGCTCCCATCGGCGCCCCCGGCACCCTCCCGCCGCTCCCCCTGCTCTCGCAGGCCCTGCTGGCCACCTGGCGGAAGCGCACCGGCCGCACCCTGACGGTCGACGGCTACCTGCGCACCGGCGGCATCCGGGGCGCGATCACGGCCAACGCCGAGCGGGTCTACACCGGGCTCGCCCCCGGGGACCGCGAACGGGCCCGGCTCCTGCTGCTGCGCCTGGTGCAGGTCGGCCCGGAGGGCGCCGGCTCCCGGCGGCCGGTCCCCCACGAGGAACTCCCGGACCCGCGCCGGGACACCCCGGTGGCCTCCGGCGGGCCCGGTGCCGGCAGGGTCCTCGACGCCTTCGTCCGGGCCCGGGTGCTGACCGTGGACCGCGACGGCGTCGCCATCGCCCACGACGCCCTGCTGCGGGCCTGGCCGCGGCTGCGCGGCTGGGTGCACGACGACCGCGCCGGTCTGCTGATCCACCACCGGCTCGCCGAGGCCGCCGCCGACTGGGAGCGGGAACGGCGCGACCCGGCCGCTCTCTACCGCGGGAGCCGGCTCGCCACCGCCCGGCAGTGGGCCCGGGACCCGGTGCGCCGGGCCGGTCTGACGGGCTCGCAGGACGCCTTCCTGCGGGCCGGCCTGGAGCACGAGGAGCGGCGCCGGCGCGAGGCCCGCAGGCGGGCCCGCCGCGAACGCGGCCTGCTCGCCGCCGTGGCCGGGCTGCTCGTGGTCGCGCTCACCGCCGCGGTGCTCGCCCGGCAGCAGCGGACCGCCGCGCTGGAGCAGGGCCGGGCGGCGGCCTCCCGTGCGATGGCCGTCGAGTCCGCCCGGCTCGCCGCGGGCCGCCCCGAGGCCTCGATGCTCCTCGCCGACCGGGCGTTCGCCCTCGCCCCGACCGCCGAGGCCCGCGGCGCCCTGCTCAGCACCCAGGCGCAGCCCTTCGCCGGGCGGCTGACCGGCCACACCGGCCCGGTGAACAGCTGCGCCATCGACCCCGACGCCCGGCTGCTGGCGACGGCGAGCACGGACGGCACGGTCCGGCTGTGGAGCCTGCCGGACCGCCGGCCGGTCGCCACCCTGACCGGCCACAACAGCCCGGTGCGCGCGGTGGCCTTCAGCCCGGACGGGCGGCTGCTCGCCTCGGCGGGCTCGGACGGCACGGTCCGGCTCTGGGACGTCGCGCAGCGCCGCTCGCCGGTCGTGCTGCGCGGCCATGTCGGACCGGTCCGCGCGGTCGCCTTCGGGGCGGACGGCCGGACGGTGGTCTCCGGCGGCGCCGACGGGACGGTCCGGGTCTGGTCGGTCGTCGGGTGGGACGCGCCGCCCGCCACCGACCGGGGCGGGGCCGACGACCCGCGGACGGACCGCACGGCGGACCGGACGGCGGACTCGAAGGCGGACCGGACGACCGGCCGCCCGACGGACCGGACGGCGTTCCGCGCGGGCAGCCGCCCGTCCCGGGCCGACCCCACCGCGGCCCCGAGCTCCTCCGGCCCCGGCCTCGCGCCGGAGGAGCCGCCGGCCGAGCGCCGGCTCCTGGTGACCCTCGACGGCCACGACGGCGAGGTGCTGGCCGTCGCCACCGGGCCGGACGGACGGACCGCCGCCTCCGCCGGCGCGGACCACACCGTACGGCTGTGGGACACCGCCACCGGCACCGCCACGGCGACCCTCACCGGCCACCGCGGCCAGGTCCTCGGTCTCGCCCTCAGCCCGGACGGACGGACCCTCGCCTCGGCGGGCGCCGACCGCACGGTGCGGCTCTGGGACCTCGCGACCCGCAGCGGGACCGGCACGCTCACCGGCCACGACGACGACGTCAACGCGCTCGCCTTCGCGGAGGACGGCGCCACTCTGGCCACGGCCGGCGGGGACGGCACGGTGCGGCTCTGGGACGTCGCCGGGCGCCGGGTGACGGCCACCCTCGGCGGCCACACCGACTACGTCCAGGGCGTCGCCGCCGGCCGGGACGGCACCCTGCTGGCGACCGCCGGGTTCGACCGCTCCGCCGTGCTCTGGGACCTGGGCGCCGCGACGCTGACCCCCCATCCGTACGCGGAGATCTGGCGCGCGGTCTTCAGCCCGGACGGCCGCACCGTCGCCACCGCGGGCGCCGACGGCGCCGTCCGGCTCTGGGACGTCGCGACCCGCGGCGAGACGGCCGCCCTCACCGGCCACGGGAGCCAGGTCCTCGGCGTGGCGTTCAGCCCGGACGGCCGACTGCTCGCCACCGCCGGCGCCGACGCCACGGTCCGCCTCTGGGACCTCGCCACCCTGAGCGAGCGGGCCAGGTTCACCGGGCACCAGGGCTCGGTGTTCGCCGTGGCGTTCAGCCCGGACGGTCAGCTGCTCGCCTCCGCGGGCGAGGACCGCACGGCCCGGCTCTGGAACGTCGGCCGGCTCGGCCCGGAAGGCGTCCTGATCGGCCACCAGGACTTCGTCAACAGCGTCGCCTTCGCCCCCGACGGCCGCACCCTGGCCACCGGCAGCGACGACCTGACCGTGCGGCTGTGGGACGTCGCCGACCGGCGGCCGACCGCCACCCTGGCCGGGCACACCGGGGCGGTGCGCACGGTCGCCTTCTCCCCCGACGGCCGCACGCTCGCCAGCGGCGGCAACGACGCCACCGTCCGCACCTGGGACACCGCGGGCCGGCGCGCGCCGGCCGTGCTCACCGGGCACACCGGGGCGGTGCGCACGGTCGCCTTCTCCCCCGACGGCCGCACCCTGGCCGGCGCCGGCAACGACGGCACGATCCGCCTCTGGGACGCCGCCCGGGGCACGCCCACCGCCACGCTCACCGGCCACGGCAACGCCGTCTGGTCCGTCGCGTTCAGCCCCGACGGGCGGACGCTGGCCGGCGGCGGCAGCGACGGCACGGTGCGGCTGTGGCGCCCGGACCCCGCGGAGCGCTCGGCGGCGATCTGCGCGCTGCTCGGCCCGGTGGACCGCGACCGCTGGGCGCAGCTGCTGCCGGGGCAACCGTTCCGGAAGGGGTGCGGCGCGGGCTGACCACCGGAGGTCGCGGCAGCTCGACCGCGGTTTCCCGGGGGGTTTCCCGTTTCCCCCCGCAACGGGCGACGGCGGTCCGCTGGACGCCGTCCGGACGTCCTTGCGACGCTCGGAACCGTCGCCCCGGGGCCCGGCTCCGGCGACCCGCCCGACCGATCGGGGCCCGGCCGCACCCCGGCCGCACCCCGGTCACTCCCCGGTGGACCACCGCCCGGGACGCCCTCCCCGCGTTCCCGGCCCCTGCCCGGTGGCTCCCCCGCCCACGGTCACGCCCGGCACCGCCGGACTGCCGCACCGCACCGCACCCACACCGCAGCGAGAGGAAACCGAACCACCATGAACCTCCGCAGGAAGCTCGCCACGCTCGGCACCACCCTGGCGGCCGCCACCGGCGCCGCCGTCCTCCCGGCCGTCCCGGCCCACGCGGCCGCCGACTGTTGGGACGCCGGCTGGACGTACACCGGGACCGTCGGCGGCACCGTCAGCGGCAGCTGGCGGGTCCACTCCTGCAACAACGTCCCCAACACCAGCGTGCGTTCGCAGCCCTCCAGCGCCTACCCGGTCACCGGCACCATGAGCAGCAACCCCAGCTGGTTCGTCTGCAAGACCGACGAGGGCGGCTACAACGGCGGCGGCCCGCACCCCTACCGCTGGCTGTGGACGCAGTCCGACACCGGCGCCTGGGGCTGGATGGCCGACTCCGCGATCTACAGCGAGACCAACCCGGTCCCGGACTGCATCACCGGCTGAACCGGCGGAACCGGCCGACCACCGGCCGACCACCGGAGCACCGGAGCACCGGAGCACCACCGAACTGCCGACCGAGTCATCGTCAGGGCCGCCGGCCGGAAGCGCCGGCCGGCGGTCCCGGCCCGTCGTGAACGGTACGAGAAGAGGACTTCCGTGCGAGCGAAGCACCACAGCACCGCCCTGGCCGGCGTGTTACTCGCCCTGCTGGCCGGGTTCCTGACCACCGCCGCGCTGCCCACCCCGGCCACCGCCAGCACTGCCGCCACGACCGCCGCCGCCTGCGCGGCCCAGGGCACCCCGTTCTCGGCCGCCGCCGGACGGGCCATCACCGCCTCCTGCACCCAGGTCGCCGCCGGCACCTGGTACACCTGGGGCGGCGGCCACGGCCCCACCCCCGGCGCCACCTACGGCTCCGTGGACCCGAGCGACCCCGAGCGGTCCAAGAACGACCCGTACCGGATCGGCTTCGACTGCTCGGGCTTCGTCCGGTGGGCGTGGTCCCAGGCCGTCGGGTACGACGCCGTCGGGCAGAAGGACGCCGCCGAGATCTTCGACCTGCCCGGCCAGCGGCTCGGCACCGACACCGGCGCGCTGCGCCCCGGCGACCTGGTCTTCTGGGGCCGCTCCTGGGTCCACCACGTGGCCCTCTACCTCGGCGCCGGCAAGATCGTCGAGGCCCGGGAGTCCGACACCCACCTCATGGTGTCCGACTTCTCCAGCCACACCGCGTCCGACTACGCCGGGGCGCTGCGCTTCTCCCCCTCCGACCAGGGCCAGCCGCCCACCACCGAGCACCAGACCTGGAGTTCGGGGGTGAACATCCGGCCGACCCCGGCCACCTCCGGCACCCCGGTGGCCGTCCTGCCGGGCCCGACCACGGTCCGGATCCAGTGCCAGGCGCACGGCGAGAGCGTGACCGCCGAGGGCTACACCAACGACGCCTGGTCCTACCTGCCGGACTACCACGGCTGGATCAGCAACATCTACGTCCAGGGGCCGGCCTGGCTCCCCGGCGTCCCCGAGTGCGCCCTCCGTCCCGCACCCACCGGCTGACCGGGGGGCGTCGACAGCCGCCGGGGCCCGCGCACCGGGCCTCGGCGGCGCTGCCGCGCCCGGGGGCACCTCCTCGGGGGCCGGGCCCCGGCTCGCCTCAGGCCGACAGCCGCTTGAGCAGTTCGGCGGCGAGCGGCGCGGCGGAGGCCGGGTTCTGGCCGGTGACCAGGTTGCGGTCGACGACCACGTTCGGGGCCCAGGCCTCGCCGGCCTGCACCTCGACACCGGCCTCCACGAGGCGGTCCTCCAGCAGCCAGGCGGCCTTGTCGGCGAGGCCCGCCTGGGTCTCCTCCTCGTTGGTGAACGCCGCGACCCGGTAGCCCGCGAAGGCGTTGGCGCCGTCCGCCCCGACTGCGGCCAGCAGCGCGGCCGGCCCGTGGCAGACGACGCCGAGCGGCTTGCCGGACTCCAGCGCGCGGACCAGCAGGCGGCCGGAGTCGGCGTCGACGGCCAGGTCCTCCATCGGGCCGTGACCGCCGGGGTAGAAGACCGCGTCGTAGTCGTCCAGCCGGACGTCCGCCAGCACGACGGGGCTCTTCAGCTCCTCGGCGTCGGCCAGCACCTCGGCGACCCGCCGCGCGCCCTCCTCCCCGCCGTTGAAGTCCGGGGCGAGGCTACCGGCGTCGACGGTCGGCACCACGCCGCCCGGGGTGGCGACGGTCACGGTGTGACCGGCGGCCTTGAACGCCTCGTACGGCGCGGCGGCCTCCTCGGCCCAGAAGCCGGTCGGATGCCGGGTGCCGTCGGCGAGCGTCCAGTGGTCGGCGCCGGTCATCACGAAAAGGATCTTCTTCGACATGGTGGGTCTCCGGGGTGTCGGCTCGCCGGATCGACGTGCTCATGCCCCGACCGTAGGCCCGCCCGGCGGTCCGCACCAATCGGCGAGCCGGTGCCCGGCACCGGCCTGCGGACGGCTGCGCACCGGCTCTCCGGCCGCCGGACGGGCGGGCGCGCCGGCCGACCCCGCGCCCGCTCCCGCGCACCCGGCCGGGTCGGCCCGGTTCCCCCTGCACCGTGCTGTTCGGCGTGCCCGCCCCGTTCGAGCAGGTCGCCGCCGAGGGCGTCCGGTCGCGGGTGCCACCGGGCCGACCGGTCCACTGCCGGCGGCGCCGCACCCGGGGCGGAACGGCCTCGTGGCCGCCGCAGGGCTGCGGCGGAGCGTCCGGCACCGCACGGGCAGCCGGGCAGGACCGTCCGGCCGGCCCCGGCCGTCACCACGGCCCGGAGGTCCGGGCCGCGTTCCGGACCCGGAGGCGGCGGCCGGCCACCCGGGGGCAGTGGCGGCGGGCGACGAGCCGGCCCTCGCCGGAGGCCGCGGCCGGCGCCCGCTCCAGGGGGCTGCTCCAC
>NZ_JBHYUU010000069.1:0-20382 GCF_042749955.1 Kitasatospora sp. NPDC059462
GAGGTGGTGGTGCCGCCGTCGGCGTCCGTGTAGGAGATCAGCCGGCCGAGCTGGTCGATCACCCGGGTCAGCGACTTGCCGCCTGCGTTCGTCTTGACGATGTCGCCGGTGGCGGGGTCGTACTCGGTGGTGACCTTCGGCAGCGCCTTGCCCTCGTCCGAGGTGATCTCGGTCGAGAGGATGCGGTCCGCGCCGTCGTAGGTGGTGACGGTCTTGCGGGACTTGCCCGCGTTGGTCTCGGTCACCTCTTCCGGCTCGCCGAACGGCGAGTAGCGGGTGACCCGCTTGACCGGCAGCGTCGTCGGCATCCGCGACGCGTCCGCGCCGGTGATCGCACCACCCGGACCGGTCACGCAGGGCAGGCCCGCCCACTCCGGACGGTTGGCGCACAGCGCGTCGTCCGGGTTGGCGCCGGCGGTGTAGAACACCGACTTCACCGTCCCGGCGTCCGCACCGTTCGAGCCCGGCTTGCGGGATTCGACGGCCCGGCCCGAGGCGTCGTACCTGACCGTCGACGTCAGCTTGGCGCCCAGCGCGTCCGTGGTGATGGACGTCGCGGTCTTCAGCGCCCAGCCCGAGGTCCCGCCGATCGGCGTGTCGTAGCCGGTCCTGGTGACCCGCAGCTCGACGTCATCGGCGTATCCGTCGATCCGGGCACCGTCGGTCTGGGTGGTGACCAGGTGGTACGCCTTGCCGTCCGGCTTCCCCTCGTCGTAGGTGTTGGTGTTGTGGTCCCGCGCCACCACCGGCGTCCCCGCCGCGAGGGCCGGGTTCACGGTGGTCTTGGTCAGCGTGAGGGTGTCGATGCCCGCCTGGTAGTACGGCTGGCCGGCCGACGGATTGGTGCCGGTGACGACCAGGTCGAGCTGGTGGTCGCCGCGGGCCAGCTGCACCGGGGCGCCGGCGGACCACGGCGAGGTGGTGACGCCGTTGTTGTAGCCGTCGAAGCTGCCGGTGACGTCGGTGCCGTCGAGGACGAACTTGACGATGCCGTAGTCGGCGGCCTTGGTCATCCTGGCGGAGAGCAGGTACTTGCCCTCCTCCGGGACGCTGACCCGGAACGAGGCGCTGTCCCCGGTCTTCTTGCCGAGCAGCATGACCTGGGCGTTGCCGGACCAGCCGCCCCCGCCGACCCAGCTGCCGTCGCCGTTCTGGGTGATGACCGAGGCGGTCGTGCCCAGGCGGGGCATGTTCTCGCCCTCGACCGTGACGGCCGCCGGGTTGGTGCCGGCCGCGACGTCCTCGGCGAGCGAGGCGCGGTACACCGGGCCGAGCGTCTCGACGACGTCCAGGCCGTCCGCGCTGAAGGTGGTGCGGGAGTCGAGCAGACGGGCCCGGTCGGCGGACGCCGCGGGCAGGCCGAGCTCCTCGACGAACCGGGCGGTGTCCGGGTGGGTGCCCAGGGCGATGGCCCGGTTGGTGGCCTCCAGGGTCCGGACGGCATGGCCGTAGCGGTCGTACTCGGTGGTGTCGATGTCACCGCCGGGGGTGACGGACGGGCTCGCCGCGTTGACCTCGTTGCCGGAGGCGTTGAGGTAGTGGACGGCGGCCGGCCTGTAGCCGCCCGGACCGGGCTTGACGGCCGTCGCGGTGTTGACGCCCGGGTCGTCCTCCGGACCGAACACCGCCGTGGCGTCGGTCGGCGCGTCCAGCTGCGCCCACTTCGCCACGTCCGCGCCCGACAGGTCGTACGGACCGCCGGCGCCGGTGGTCAGCGGCACCTCGTAGACGACGTTGGTCGCCACCTCGCCGCTGACCTGGTCCTTGCTGCCCTGCGCCAGCGCGGCGCGGCGGACCTTCAGCAGGCGCCCCGGGTCCTGGTCGGCCGCGGCCTTCCCGTAGTCGAGGTTCCACGGCAGCTCACCGGCGGCGGTGATCCGGGTGACCCGGCCGTCCGCGTCGTAGTCGTACGTGGTCTTCAGCGGCTGGGCCAGGCGCGGGTCCCACACCTGGACCAGCCGGCCGCGCTCGTCGTACGCGTAGCGGGCGACCTCGACGGCCTCCTGCTTCGCCGTGACCGGGTTCCACGACCAGGCCCTGACCGAGCGGATCCGGTCGGTGAAGTCACCGGGGGTCCCGGCGACCGCCGTCGTGGTGACCGCGTAGTCGTAGTCCATCGCCTCGCAGCCGCGCGGCAGCGGGTCGACCAGGCAGCCGCCCGTGTCGTCCACGCCGGGCTCCACCGTCGGGACGGCGCGCTTGGGCAGCGCCCGGCCGTCGGTGACGTCGTAGACGTAGCGGGTGGTCGAGGCCGCCTCCGCGCCGGTCTCGCTCTGGACCTGGAACGCGTTCGTGCCGAGACCCCGGGCGAACACGGTGGTGCTGCCGTCGAGGTCGGTGAGCTTGTAGGTGGTACCGGAGTTGGCCGGGGTCCACTTCTGGTTGAGACCGCCGTGGCACCAGTGCAGGGTGACCTGGGTGCCCTGGCCGCCGGAGTCCGGGGCGTCGAGGCACTTGCCGGAGTTGGCGTTCATCAGGCTGCCGTCGGGACGGACCTCCCACTGCTGGGCGCCGGTGCCGTTGCAGTCCCACAGCTGGATCTTGGTGTAGTCCGCGGTGGAGGCGTTCGGGACGTCCAGGCACTTGCCGACCGCGGAGACCGAGCCGTTGTCGCCCAGGACCCACTGCTGCGCGCCGCTGCTGTTGCAGTCCCAGGTCTGGATGGCGGTGCCGTTGGCGGTGTTGCCGCCGTTGACGTCCAGGCAGCGGCCGGTGGTCGGCGTGGTGATCCGGCCGGCCACGGCGGGCTGGGCGGTCAGGGTGAGCGACTCGGCGCCCGGCTCCGGGAAGAAGGTGCCGCCGGTGCCCTTGGCGAAGGTGAGCGAGGAGTCGTCGGTGAGCTTGATCTCCGCCAGGTCGGACTCGGGGAAGCCCAGCGAGCGGTACTCGGAGCCGGTACCGGCGTCCGGGCCGCCGGACCACTGCGGGCCGAACGGCGCGACGATCTCCTTCAGCGACAGATCGTCGAAGAAGACCTCCTTCCCGTTGCCGGAGAACCCGTTGTAGAGGCGGAAGAACGCCTCGGTGGCGTCCTGCGGGACGGCCATGTCGACCGTCAGCTGCTGCCAGCCGTCGGTGAACCCGGCCTTTCCGGAGGTGATCTGGGCGTAGCCGGCCGCGGTCTTGGTGAAGCCGGCCAGCCGCAGGCCGCGGTCGGTGAAGTCGGGGCCGAGACCGGTGGCGCCGGGGACGTAGATCCAGCCGGAGAGCCGGTAGGTCCGGCCGGGCTTCATGCCCATGGCCATGGAGTGGTCGCCGATGGCGGCGTAGGAGTCCTGGCCGGTGGCGTTGGCGACGATGCGCAGCGAGTCGGTGCTGTTGTCGTGGCCGCGGGCGGTGGAGCGCTCGACGGTGGCCTGGACGGCGGTGAAGCCGTTGGTGTCGAACCCGATCTGCCGCTGGTTGGCCGTCAGGCGCTCGCCCTGCGGCTGCCAGCCGCGCCCGAGGTCGCGCGAGGAGGAGCTGCGGGCCACCGACACGCCGAACTCGTCGGCGTCGGTCACGTCGACGGAGTAGTCGCCGGTCAGCAGGTTGACCGAGCCGGGGCCGATGTCGGCGCCGGCCGCGCCGTCGGCGTTGCGGTCGACGGTGATGGTGTTCCAGGCGGTCGGGTAGCCGGTGCCGGAGCCGTCCTGCGGGAACAGCAGGGCGCGGACCTGGACGACGCCGCCGACGGTGCCGAGGGTGTCGACGACCGTCCAGTTGGCGTGCGGGCCGAGGTCGGCGAGCAGCGGCTTCGGGTCGGTGACGGGCGTGTTGTCGGCCTTGGCCAGATTGGCGAGCGGCACGTTGTACTCGGTCGCGCCGGGGCCGCGCCGGTACTGGTAGACCACCCGCTTGTACTGGGTCTGGGCGTCGACCTGGAGCTTGACGCGCTTGGCGGCCTGGCTGCCGTCGACCGGGGAGACCAGCCCGGCCTGGCCGACCGAGAAGGCGAAGACGGTCGGGTCGGACAGGTTGCCCGCCCGGTCCTTCGACTGGACCTTCAGGGTGTGGTGGCCGTCGGTGGCCGGGGTGATGGTGGCGTTCGCCGCGCCGGTGGCGTCGAGGGTCACCGCGGCGGCGCCGTCGAGGCTGTGGACGAAGGCGATCTGGTCGGCGACCCCGGGGGCCGGGGTGAAGGTGAAGGTGCCGGCCTGCCCGGCCGAGCCGTGCCAGAGGCCGTCCGACGGGTAGGAGGCGGAGTTGACGAACGGCGAGGCCGGCTTCGCCGTGTCGGCGATCACCGTGACGCTCGGCGTCCACCCCGAGTTGACCTGGCCGTCCCAGAGCCGCGAGCCGATCGAGTACGACACGCCCTCGTCGAGCCGGGCCAGCCCGAAGTCGGCGGGCCGGACCTGGAGGTAGCTGCCGTTGGGGCCCTGCTTGTAGACGCGCTTGACGAAGACGCCCTCGCGGTACAGGTCGAAGTCGGCGCCGACGTCACCGCCGTCCGGGTCGCTGGCCAGCACCTGGAAGACCGGGGTGGCGGAGGAGGTGTAGCGCGGGTTGCCCTGCTGGGAGGGCAGGACGTCGACCGTCGAGGGGGTCGGCGGCACCGAGTTGTAGGTGATCGACAGGAACGGGGCGTGGCCGCCCTCGGAGGACTCGAACTTCTTCCACCCGTAGGAGTCGTTCTCGTCGGTGGCCTTCAGGCCCAGCGCGTAGGTGCCCGCGCCCATGCCGGACCAGTCGCGCACCAGGTTGGTGACGTCCGCCTTCGCCCAGTAGGTGCCGTCGGACGCGTAGCAGTTGTACGAGTCGGGGTCGCCCGCGATGTCCCAGGTGTCGGTGGACTCCCCGTACTTGGTGATCAGGCCGGGCTGGTTGCCCCACCTGCTCCCGGTGCTCGCGTACTGGGCCGCCCAGACCTCCCACTTCCTGGGGCTGCAGGAGTAGGAGTGGAAGTTGGCGAGGTACAGCTTGGCGTTCAGGATCTGCTTCCCGTTGAACCCGCCACCGGGGAAGTGCAGGAAGGAACGGGCCTTGACCGCGCCGCCGTTGTACGTGCCGACCTTCAGCTCGGTCGACGAGGACTGGTCGGTGCCGAAGTCGGTCTGGACGAAGGTGTCGAAGTTGGTGCCGACGTCGACCACCGGGTCGATGGTCACCGGGTACCGGGTGCCCGGGTCCGCCAGGAACGCCGGGTCCGCGGTGAACACCAGCTCGCTGCCCGGGCCCGCGCCGCGCAGCTCCATCGACACCGCGCCGCGGTGCAGGTGCTCGCCGGACGCCTCGTCCAGCGCGGCGTCCCACATCACCGGGGCGGGGATCCGCACGGTGGGCTTGCCGCCCGCCGCGTCGGTCAGGTGGATCGAGCCGTCGTCCTGGCGCTCCACCTGGTAGCCGGTGGTGTCCAGCGGCAGCGTCAGCGTGCCGGCCTGGGAGACGGCGTCCCGGTCCTTGACGATCAGGTACTGCTCGAAGCCGGTCCTGGTCGCCTCCAGCACCAGGTCCACGCCCGGACGGGCGTCCGGGTAGGTGGCGGTGGAGCCGGAGAGCTTCGGCTTGGGCAGCTTGCCGAGCCAGCCGAGTTCGACCTGCCGGTCGCCGGAGCCGACCTTGACCAGGTCCTGCGGGGCCGGGGCGGGCGCCGGGGCCTGGGGCTGCGCCTCGGCCGCCGGGGCCGGCGCCGCGAACGGCGATGCGGCGGCCGGGGTGCGGCGGGCCCGTGCGGACGGGTCCGCGGGCACGGCCGGGGCCGGGGAGGCGGGTGCGGGCACGGCCGGGGCCGCGGACGGCAGCGGGTCGCCGGTCTTCACCGAGGCGTCGCCGCCGGCGAACACCAGGCCCTCCGGGTGCGCCTTCGGCGCGACCTTGCCGTCGCCGGTCTCCACCAGCGTGGTGTCGACGGGCACCCAGGCCTCGCCGAGCTTCATCCGGATCGGGCCGGCCGAGAGCTCCTGGCTCAGCGTGCCGTCCGGGTTGGCCCAGAGGGTGAGGGTCTCCGTCCGGGCCCCGGTCACCTCGATCCGCCGGTTGTTCGTCCGGGCCGCCAGCAGCGCCGACGTCTGGTCGGGCGCCTCCGTCACCGGGGCGGTGCCGGCGGACCGGGCCGCGGGCGAGGGCTCCGCGGCCGCCGCCGGGGGCGCGGTCAGCCCGTTGAGGGCCACGCCGGTCTCCACCAGCAGGCCGAGGGCGGCGAGCACGGCTATTCGCCGTGCCCTGCGCGTAGTGAAGGCCCCACCTGCGAACGCAGGTGAGGCCTGGGACTTCCGTAGCAACGCTACTCCCGAGGGATCATCGTCTGTGGGTCCGACCTGAGGAAAGGTCAGGGCATAAAGATCCCATAAGGAATAGTCGGAATCCCTCGGGGTTTGTATCGATCTGAAGACGAACAATGCGACAGGTCGTCAGAAGGAGGGACGATCCGCGCACTCCTTCCCATTCGGGGAAAAGCTCCCAATCGGGCGCGATCACGGCGCTCCCGGCCCGGCCTCCCGGGGGTACCCTGGCAGCCGCCGTCGAGTAGGGAGCGTCCGGGAACGTGTTCGTGAAGATCTGTGGTCTCAGCACCGCCGAGGACGTCGCCGCCGCCGTGGCGGCCGGTGCCGACGCGATCGGGTTCGTGCTCACCGAGAGCCCGCGCCGGGTGTCGCCGGAGCTGGCGCGGGAGCTGGCCGCCGCGGTGCCCGAGGGGGTGCTGACGGTGGGCGTCTTCCGCGAGGAGCCGGCCGCGTACGTGCGCGAGGCGGTGCGCGCCACCGGGGTGCGGGCGGTGCAGCTGCACGGCAACCACCCGGCGGCCGCCTTCGCGGAGCTGTCCGACCTGGGGCTGCCGCTGATCCGGGCCACCTCGGCGGCCGCCGCGGCCGGGGCGGACAGCGGTGACTTCGGCGAGGACCTGCTGCTGCTCGACGCGCCGGTGGCGGGGGCGGGCGAGCCGTGGGACTGGTCCGCGCTGGGGCGGACGCCCCCGGCCGGGCGGTGGGTGCTGGCGGGCGGGCTGAGCCCGGCGAACGTCGCCGACGCGATCGCCGTCGCCAAGCCGTGGGGCGTGGACGTCTCCAGCGGCGTGGAGGTGCGGCGCGGCGTCAAGGACCCGGCCCTGATCGCTGAGTTCCTCTGGGCCGCCAAGTCCGCCTGAGGGCCGGCCGGTGGGCCGGGGCGGCGCCGCGGTGCTCCGCGCGCCCGGGCGGGCTCCTCGGCCTACCGTGGAAGGAGCCCGGCCGACGGTCCGCGCGCCGCGGTGTCGTGCGGCCGCGGTGCCGTGAGGCCGCGGTGGCGCGAGGCCGCGTCTCCCGTGAGGAAGGTGAGCCGCATGTGTCGTTGGCTGGCCTATTCCGGATCCCCGATCAGGCTGGAGGTCCTGCTTTACAAGCCCGCCCACTCGCTGATCGACCAGAGCCTCCACGCCCGGATGGGAGTGGAGACGACCAACGGCGACGGGTTCGGCATCGGCTGGTACCCCGCCGACCAGGGCGCGCCCGGCCTCCGGGAGCCCGGCGGCGTCGTGGAGCCCGCGGTCTTCCGGGGGACCGGGCCCGCCTGGAGCGACCGCAATCTGCGCGAGCTGGCGCGGTGCGTGAGCTCACCGCTGTTCGTCGCCCACATCCGCGCCTCCACCGGCACGGCGGTGCAGCAGACCAACTGCCACCCCTTCCGCTACGGACCGTGGCTGTGGCTGCACAACGGGTCGATCCGCGACTTCCCGGAACTCAAGCGCGACCTGATGGTCGCCGTGGACGCCTCCTTCTACCCCTCGATCGAGGGCTCCACCGACTCGGAGCTGATGTTCCACCTGGCGCTCACCTTCGGGCTGCGCGACGACGTCCCGGGCGCCGTCGAGCGCATGGCCGGCTTCGTCGAGGCGACGGCGGCCCGCCACGGCGTCGCCGACCCCCTGCAGATGACGGTGGCGGTCTCCGAGGGCAAGCGGCTGTGGGCGTTCCGCTATTCGAGCGAGCGCGCCTCGCGGTCGCTGTACTTCAGCACCAGCGTCCAGGCGCTGCGCGCCCTGCACCCGGACAACCCCGTCCTGCAGATGGCGTCCGAGCAGGCCCGCATCATCGTCTCCGAGCCGCTGGGCGACCTGCCGGGGGCCTGGAACCCCGTTCCCGAGTCGAGCTACGCGGTCGTCCAGGAGGGCCACGACGCGATCCGCACCTTCCGGCCGCAGGCCGCCGCGGTCTGATCCCCGGCGTCGTGCGGCCCCCGGCCCCCGGCCGCGGGTGGTGGTAGCGTGCGCCGATGGGACTCTTCGGGCCGTCGTGGGCGGCGCTGCGGTCGGCGGTCGACGCACTCGCGGCGGAGGACTTCACCCGGCCGTCGGGGTGTGCCGGCTGGCTGGTGCGGGACCTGGTGTGCCACCTGGTGATCGACGCCCAGGACGTGCTGATCACCCTGGTGACCCCGTCCCCGGCGGAACCGACCACGGACGCGGCGTCGTACTGGCGGCCCGCCGCCGGACCGCCGGACGGGCCGGACCCGCTGGACGCCCTGACCGTCCGGCTGGCCGCCGCGTACGGGGACCCGGCGCTGCTGCGCTTCCACCTGGACGACGTCGGCTCCGCGGCCGGGCGCGCCGCGGAGCTCGCCGACCCGGCGCTGCGGGTGGCCACCCAGGGGCAGGTGCTGACGGCGCGCGACTACCTGGACGCCTACGTCCTGGAGTGGACGCTGCACCACCTGGACCTGGTCGCCCACCTGCCGCACGTGCCGGGACCGCCCGCCGAGGGGCTCGCCGCGGCACGGCGGCTGCTGGAGCGCGTCGCCGGGGCCCCGTTCCCCGCACCCTTCGCGGACGCCGACGCACTGCTCGTCGGCACCGGGCGGCGCCCCGCGACACCGGCCGAGCGGTCGTGGCTCGGGGCGCCCGGCCCCGGGGCGCCCGACGACTCCGGGGCGCCCGACGACTCCGGAGGGCTCGGGCTCCCCGGGGCTCCCGGGGTGAGGCTGCCGCTGATCCTCGGCTGAGCGGCCCGGTCTACGAGGGCGAGCCGGCGGGCGCCTCCTCCAGACCGTGCGCGGTGACCAGGTGCGCGGTGCCGTCGGCCAGGCGGTAGGAGACGCCGATCACCGCGGCCGTCCCGGCGGCGACGGCCTCGGCGAGGGTGCGCGAGCGCTCCAGGAGCAGGTCGACGGTGTGCTGGATGTGGGTGTCGATGAAGTCGGAGTTCTCCGTGTGCCCCGCCGCCCGGGCGGCCAGCACGCTCGGGGTCACGCGTTCGATCACGTCGCGCACGTAGCCGGTGGCCGTGGTGCCCTCCTCGACGGCGGCGCGGGTCGCGGCGACGGCGCCGCAGGAGTCATGACCGAGGACGACGACCAGCGGGCTGCCGAGCACGCTGATGCCGTACTCGATGCTGCCCAGCACCTCCGCGCCCACCACGTGCCCGGCGGTGCGCACCACGAACAGGTCGCCCAGCCCCTGGTCGAAGATGATCTCCGCGGCGAGGCGGGAGTCGGAGCAGCCGAACAGGACGGCGAACGGGCTCTGCGCGGGGGCGATGGCCGCCCGCCGGGCGGCGTCCTGGTTGGGGTGCTCGGGGGATCCCGCCGTGAATCGCCGGTTACCGGCCAGCAGGGTTTCCAGGGCGGCGTGGACAGTCATTCGATCACCGGTCATGGTGGCAGCCTACGGTGGGGCTCCGGGCCGGGCAGCACCGGGGACGGGCAGGCCGCCCCGGATCGGGGCCGCGGCCGGGCGGCGGCCCCCGGGCGCGGCTCAGCGCAGATCGTCGAGCAGGCCGTCCAGGGCCTCCCCGAGGGCCGCGGCGTTGGCCGGACCGAACCAGGTGGTGCGGATGCGCTCGTTGCTCCCGCCGGGTGTCTCGTGGTCGGCGGCGAGCCGGTGCAGGGGGCGGGTCCCGTCGGCCAGGGAGCGGCCGACGCCCTCGAAGAGGCCGCGCACGTAGCGGTCGGCCACCTCGGGCGCGATGCCGTGATCGGTGGCCCAGGAGGTGAGGGCGGTCAGGTAGGCGTAGTGGGCGGTGAGGGTCCCGGTCAGCGCGGAGAGGACGGCGAAGGTGTCCTCGTCCGCCACCGGGAGCGCCCCGCCCAGCCGGTCGAAGAGGGCGTCCACCACCGGGTGCGAGGGCCGGGTCACGGTGACCGAACGGCGCTCGCGCACGGCGGGCAGCGGGATGGCGTGGACGATCGGGGCGCCGGTGGCGAGGGTCCGGCGCAGTTCCTCGGTGGAGACGCCGGCCGTCAGGTTGACCACGGTCCTGGTGCCGTCCACCTTCAGCCCGGCGAGTGCCGCGCGGTGGTCCTGGCGGCGCAGCGCGAGGATCACCAGCTCGGAGCGGTCCACCACCTCCTGGTTGTCGGCGCACACCCGGACGCCCTCGAAGCGCCCGGCCAGCTCGGCGGCGGTCCGGGCCCCCCGGGGGGAGAGGAAGACCTCCTCCGGCGGTGCGGAGGCGCCGCCGCCCCGCAGGCCCTCGACGATCGCCCGGCCGATCTCGCCCACTCCGATGATGCCGATGCGGTGCACTGTGTCGTCCTCCCGTGTACGCGGTGGTGGCGGCCCCCGGTGGCGGCCCCGGCGGTGAGGGGCCGGCCCGGCCGGCGTGCCGCCGGTCGCGCGCCCTCGTCGTCCCCGGGTGCCCCGGTGTTCCCCTCCGTCAGTTCCCCAGGGCCGCGCGGAGGAAGCGGAGGATCTCCGCCTGGGCCGTCGCGGCCTGCGGTTCGAGGCCGGGCAGGGTGAGGAACGCGTGCTGCGCGTCCGGGTACTCGGAGAGCCGCACGGGCGTCCCCGCCGCGCGCAGCCGCTCGGCGTAGCGGCGGCCGTGATCGGCGAGCGCGTCCCGGGTGGGCACCACCACGAGCGCCGGGGCCAGGCCGCCCAGGTCGTCCGCGTGCAGCGGCGAGAGCGTGCGGGCGTCGGTCCCCTGCGGGACGGCGAGCCGCTGGACGAACCGCAGGAGCGGCAGGGCCGGGGACGGCTCGTGGGCGTACTCGGTGACGGAGGGCAGGTCGAACATCGCATCGGTCACATCGGCCAGCGGGTTGACCAGGACCTGCGCCCTGAGCTCCAGGCCCGCCTCCCTCGCCCGGAGGGCGGTCAGCGCGCTGACCAGCGCGCCGAAGCTCTCGCCGAAGACGGCCGTGCGCGCCGGATCGGCGCCCCACTCCCGGGCGTGCCGCAGCACGTGGCCGAGGACGTCCCAGCCGTCGTCGGCGGCGTCCGCGAGCGGGCTGCCGGGCGCGAGGAGCCGGTGCTCGACGGAGACGACGAGCGCGGGCAGCCGGGCGGCGAGGTGACTGTTGGTCCAGTCGCACTGCACCGCCGTGCCGACGAAACCGCCTCCGTGGACGTGGACGACGAGCGGCAGGGCGGTCCGGGTGGCGCCGTCCCCGTCCCCGTCACCGTCCCGGTTCCGGTCGGTGGCCGGCCGGTACACCCGGACCGGCAGGTCCCGCCCGGGCAGCGCGACCCGCTGCCACGCGACGGCGGCGCCGGGGTCGGGCTCCCCGAGGAACGCCCGCGCCGCGCCGGAGGCCCGGAAGCGGTTCTCCGCCTCGCGGTAGGCGAGCAGTTCCTCGGCGGTGACCGTCGAGAAGTCCGGCTCGGGCGGCCGCGCGGCGGTCGTGCTCCCGCTCATGTGTCCTTCTTCCCTCCCGGCCGGTCGCCGGGTGTGCGGTGACGCTCGGACAGCTGGTCGTCCTCATTATGCACGCGGTGCGTGCAACACCAAGTGCACGGGTTAGGCTGAGACCTGACGAGAGGGGCGAGATGACTGGCCGCAGGCGATGGTCGACCGAGGAGATACTCAAGGCGGCGGCGGAGCTGCTGCGCACGGGCGACGCCGAGTCGTTCAGCGTGCGCAGACTCGCCGCCGCGCTGGGGACCGACTCCTCCAGCCTCTACCGGCACTTCCGGAACAGGACCGAACTGCTGCGCGCCGTCGCCGACCGCGTCCTGCTGGCCGCCATGGACGGCCACCGCCCCGAGGGCGACTGGAAGCAGCGCATCACCGCCCTGGCCCTGCGCCTGCGCGAGGCCTTCGGCGAACAGCCCCAGCTCGCGGCGGTCTGGGGCCGCTACGGCTCCGGTGGCACCGGCTCCCGGGCGGTCATGGAGGAGGTGCTGCAAGCCCTGCGCGCCTCCGGCCTGCCCGACGAGGAGATCCCGCTCCGCTACCACCGCATCGTGACCCTCATCGCCGCGCTGATCTCCGCCGAGGCCGGCTTCAGCGCCATCACCCCCGAGGAGTACGAGCAGGGCATCGAGCAGTTCCGCGTCGCGGTGCTCGGCGCGGACCCCGACCGCTTCCCCGCCCTGGCCCACTTCGCCCGCGACCTCCGCCCCCTCGGAGCGGACCGCCGCGCCGTGCTCGAAGACGTCCTCGCCGCCCACCTCGCCCACATCGAGGCCCGGACCGCCTGACGCCCCGGCCGGGCGCGTCGCCGGGGCGGGCGCGGAAGTGCACCCGGTCAGGTGAACCTGCGGAGGCGACGTCGATCCGGGCGGGGGCGGGCGCGTCGGGCGCGTCGGGCGTGGGAGGGCCCGGCGGGGCGGTGCGGGGGCGTCGTGGGCCGCTGCCCGGAAACGCCGCGTTCGCCACAGGCTCGCCGGGAACCGCCCGTGTTGAACGGACGGTTCGAACAGCGGCAGGATCCAGCGCCATGGACGACACCTGGAAGACGCTCAACTCCCTTGCCCAAAGCCTTGATTCGCACTCCGCGATGGTCGGCGAGCAGCGCTGGCTGATGCAGATCGTGAAGCTCCAGGAGGAGGTCGGAGAGGTCGCCGAGGCCGCGATCGGGGCGCTGGGGGAGAACCCGCGCAAGGGGCGCTCCCATGACTGGGACGACGTACGGAAGGAGGCGTGCGACGTCGCCGTGACGGCGCTCGTCCTGCTGGTGCGGATGGGCGGGGACCCGCGCTGGTTCTTCGAGGAGCACCTGCGGATGGTCGCCGCCCGCACCCCCGCGCGACCGGTCGCGCCGTAGCGGTCTCCGCCACGGCCGGGCCGTGGCGCAGGAGTGGGTGACCCCGTAGGTCCGTGCATGACACCATGACCTCGCGATCGGCCGGATCTTGAGGGGGGCCGGTCCAGCTTTCGACCGCAGCGGGGAGCCGGGGGACAGGCGTGCTGGAGTTCGCGGTGCTGGGGCCGCTGGAGATACGCCGGGACGGCCGGGCCGTCCCGATCGCCGGGCCGCGACGGCGGGCCCTGCTGGCCGTCCTGCTGCTGAACGAGGGTCAGGTCGTCTCGCTGGACCGGCTCATCGACGCGGTGTGGGGCCACGCGGCGCCCGCCTCGGCGCGGGCGCAGGTGCAGTCCCTGGTGCACGGGCTGCGGCGGGCGCTCGGGGAGGACGGGGCGGGGACGCCGCTGATCGAGACGCGCGCGCCCGGGTACGTGCTCAGCGTGGCCGGCACCGCCTCGTTCGACCTGGCGGAGTTCCGCGAGCACGTCGAACGGGGCCGTGCCGCCGCCCGGGCCGGTGAGACGGGTACGGCCGCCGAGGCCTACCGGCGGGCGCTCGGACTCTGGCGGGGTCCTGCGCTGGAGGACATCGGCACCGCGTTCTCCGACGCGGTCGCCGCACGCCTGGAGGAGGACCGGCTGGCCGTGCTGGAGGAACGGCTGGAGGCCGACCTCGCCCTCGGCCGGCACGGCGAACTCGTGCCGGAGCTGGTGCCGCTGACCGCCGATCACCCGCTGCGGGAGCGGCTGCGCGCCCAGTACATGCTCGCGCTGTACCGCTGCGGACGGCAGGCCGACGCGCTCGCCGTGTACGCCCGGGGCCGTGAACTGCTCGACGACGAGCTCGGCGTCCGGCCCGGCGAGGAGTTGCGGCGGGTCCACGCGGCCATCCTCGCCGCGGATCCCGGGCTCTCCCTCGCCGGCCCGGTGGCGGGGGAGCCCGCCGAGGCGCCGCCCGGTCCCGTCGTACGGCCACCGGCGCGGGCCGCCGCACCGGTCCGCGGCCGCACCGGCGCGGCGAGCCTGGTCCTCGGCCTGCTGCTGGTGCTGCTGCCGGTGGCCGTGCGCGGGGACGCCTCCGCGCCGGGCGCCCCGGGTACCCCGGCCCCGGAGCGCGGGCCGTCGCAGCAGGTGCTCGGCCCCGCCTGGGTGGGGGAGCCCGCGGCGCCCGTCGCCCCGGAGCTGTTCGGCGTGACGCTCAACAGCTCCTCGGGCGCGATGCCGTCCTTCCGGGTCGGCGCCGTGCGGCTGTGGGACAGCCGCACCCGGTGGACCAACGTCGAGCCCCGCCGCGGCGAGTTCGACTGGGAGATCCTCGACCGCCTCGTCGCCGGGGCGGGCGTGGAACGGCTGCCGGTCCTCTACACGATGGGCGGCACCCCGGGCTGGGCCGCCCCGGACGCGCCCCGGATGGCCTACGACGACGGCTCCCGGACCGGTCCGCCCGCGGATCCGGCCGACTGGGACGAGTACGTCCGCCAGGTGGCCGAGCGCTACCGGGGCCGGATCGACGCCTACGAGCTGTGGAACACGGCCAACTCCCCTCGCTTCTACACCGGTGATCCGCAGACACTGGCCGCGCTGACCGAACGGGCCGCGCGCATCATCAAGGCCGCCGACCCGTCGGCCACCGTGGTCTGCCCGTCCATGGGCGAGCTCTGGGACGAGGCGCCCCGCCGCTTCCTCGCCGACTTCGCCGCCGCCGGCGGCTACCGCCACTGCGACGCCGCCGGGGTGAAGCTCCACCAGCGCAACGAGGGGGACGCGCCGGAGACCATCGTCGAACTCGGCGCGCTCATCGACCGCACGTTCCACCAGGCCGGCAGCCACCTGCCGCTGTGGAACACCGGGACGACCTACCGCCTGGCGGCCGACTCCACGCTGGGCGAGGAGCAGGCGGTGGACCAGGCCGTCCGGTTCTACCTGGTGGGCCTCTACCTGCGGTACCCGCGGATGTACTTCTACAGCTGGGGCGGCCGCCGGCTGCCGCTCGTCCTCCAGGCCGAGGGCGGGCCGCCCACCCGGGCGGCGCTGGCCGTGGAGGAGCTCCAGCGCTGGCTCGCCGGAGCCCGGATCCGCTCCTGCGGTCACGGCACGGCGGTGGGTCTGCCGGCCGCGGTGTGGGAGTGCCGGTTCCTCGTCCGGGGCGAGCACGGCGCGCAGGGGGAGGAGGCCGCCATCCGCTGGACGGACCACGGCGAGGCCGTGATGACGGCGGGCCCCGACGCCTACCGCGTCGACCACCTCGACGGCACCACGACCTCCCTGGCCCCGGGCGGCGCCCTGCGGATCGGCGAACGCCCGGTGCTGGTGAGGCACCGGGCGTCCTGATCTACCCGACGACGATGAACGGGGACGAGAGCACGGTGTCCCAGATCTTCTGCCACTTGTTGGGCCGCCACAGCCCGAGCGGCACCAGGCCCATCCGCACCGAGGACCAGTGGGACGACCTGAAGCCGTCCGTGTCCGGGTAGTACGCCTTGGAGCTCGCACCCGGCGCCAACGAGTGCTTGCGGGAGTTGCTGCACGGGCCGCCGTTGCACCAGCTCTCGGCGATCTGGATGGTGTGCCAACCCAGGTTGATCACGTGTCCGCACACGACGTACCGGATCTTGCAGCCGCCGTACCCCGTGGTGTCGGTGCAGTTGACGGCGTCCCCGTTGCAGTACTCGTACGCGTTGGCGTTGCCGCCCAGGGCTCCGTCCACCTGGAGGAACCGCCCCAGCGCGGGCGCGTACAGCCGCACGCCCATCAGCAGCGTGCCGCCCTGCGCCTCCGCCGAGCGCTGCTTCTGCCCGAGCCAGCCGTACCGTGCCGCCGGAGGCTGTCCGGCGGCGGGCACGCCGTACTCGTCGGTGGCCCTGGTCGTCACCGTGCCGCCGGCCGCGTCGAGGACGGCGTCGACGTCCCCGTGCAGGCCGGTCAGCTGGACGCGGACGTCGCCGCCGGCCGAGGTGGTCGCGGCCAGGTTGCCGTCGATGCCCACGACGTTGCGGGTGATCGCTCCCGTCGCCCGGTCCTCGACGATCCAGCGCGGCGAGTCGTCCTCGGAGCCGTAGTGGTTGACCTTGCCGGCGGAGGTGGTCCAGCTGCCGTCCGCCGCCCTCTCCTGCACGACCCAGGAGCGCGGCCGCATCGCCGGGTCCAGCTCCCACGTCTGCCGGGTGGAGCCCGACGTCTGGCTGCGCACCCGGTCGTTGACGTGGTACTGGATCGCCGTTCCGCCCGGCAGCGAGGTGGTCCGCCCGAAGGCGTCGTACGCGTACCCGGTGCCGACCAACCGGTCGGCGGTGTCGTAGGCGTACGTCTCGGTGCTGCCGCCCGTCGTGGCGCAGGAGGCGGCCGCCGTGGCGGCGGTGGTCCCGGCGGTGCGGTTGGAGTTCCGGTCGAAGGCGTACGTCCGCCGGGTGCACCCGCCGTTCGCGGTCTCGTCGACCGTGGTGAGGCGTCCGGCCCGGTCGTAGCGGTAGGTCACCGCGGCCGGACCGGACCGGCTGCTCCACTGGCCGTGGACCGTCGGCGTGACGGCGTCCGCCAGCAGCACCGCGCCGTTGCGGGTGTAGGACCGGCGGACCGGCTGCCCCGTCTCGTCGGCGGCCTGCTCCAGGCTCACCCCGCCCGGGAGCGTGGCGGCGGAGAGCCGCCCGGCGGCGTCGTAGGAGGCCGTGAACGCCCCGGCGACCGAGTCCGACAGACCGGTGACGAGACCGCGCGGTTCCTTCACCGTGTCGTAGCTGTACGTCGTGGAGCTGGGCGCCGAGTCGGTGACCCGGACGGGCCGGTCCAGCGCGTCGTAGCCGAAGGCGGTGCGCCCGCCGTCGGCGTCGGTGTAGGCGAGCAGCCGGCCGAGGAGGTCGTACTCGCGCAGGACCGTTCCGCCGGTGGACGCCGTGGTGCCGGCCCGTCTGCCGGTGGCCGGGTCGTACTGGGTGGTGGTCTCGGCGACCGGGGTGCCGGAGCCCCCGGTGACCGCGCTCCTGGTCTCCCGGCCGGCGTCGTCGAAGGTGTTGGCGGTGGTGCGGCTCACGCCGTTGGCGGTCTCGGTGATCGTCGCCTGCTGGCCCCACCGGTCGTAGGTGATCGTCTTCGTCACCAGCTGCTGCGGATTGCCCTGGCCGCCGGCGACCGGGCCGGCCGGGGCGGTGCGGCACACCAGCCCGGCCCACTCGGGCCGCCCGGCGCACTCGCCCGTGCCCTCCGCCGTCCAGTAGGCGGTCACGGTGGTGCCCGCGTCGGAACCGTCGGAGGCCGGCAGACCGGAGCGCACGACCCGGCCGGCCGCGTCGTAGCCGGTGGTGCGGGTGAGCGCCAGGCCGTCCGGGTCCTGGACGTTCCGCACGGGCTGGCCCGTCGTCCAGTCGTACCCGGTGGCCGTGGCCCGCACATCGGCGTCCACGGGATAGCCGGGGACGCTCGCGCCGGTGTCCACCCGGGTGACCAGGTCCTCGACGACGGCCGAGCCGTCGGTCGGGCGGCCCGTGTCGTAGGTGTTGACCACGTGCCGGCGGGCCGGGGTCCGCCCGCCGGGCGGGATCGCCGGCAGGCCGTCGGCGGCGGCGAGCCCGTCCGCCAGTGCCACCGTGTGCAGCGGGCCGAGGGTCTCGGTGACCCGGCCCCCGGCGGCGTCGTGGAGCGTCAGCTCGGACAGTTGCCGGGCCCGTTCGTCCGTGTCGAGCCCGAGCAGGCCCAGCTCGGCCAGCCGCGCCGCCGCGCCCGCGCCCTGCCCCAGCGCCAGCGCCCGGTCGGCCGCGGAGAGCTCCCGGACCGTACGGCCGGCCCGGTCGTACTCGACGGTGGAGAGGTGGCCGCCCGGCTGCGCCGTGTTGACGGAGCGTCCGTCCACGTCGAGGTAGTGCACGGTGGCCCGCCGGTAGTCGCCGCTGCCGAGCGCGCCGCGTCCGGTGGCGGAGGCGGGCACCTGGTCGGCGGGGAAGACCGCGGTCGCGTCGACGGGCCGGGCGCCCTGGCCCCAGCCGGCGATGTCGGTGGCGCCCATCGCGTAGGGCGCGCCGGGGCCGGCGACCGGGACGTCGTAGACCACCGAGACGGCGCCGGTGCCGTCGGTGCGGTCGGCGCTGCCGGGCACCAGGGTCGGCCGGGAGGCCTTCAGCAGCATGCCGTCGCCCGCGGTGGCCGGGTTCCCGGCCCGGCCGTAGGTGAAGGTCCACGGGAGCTCGCCGGGCGGGGTGAGTCCGGTGACCCGGCCGGCGTCGTCGTACGCGTAGGCGGTCTTCAGCGCCGGGGTGATCCGCGGGTCCCAGGTCTCGCGGAGCCGCCCCTCGGCGTCGTAGGCGTAGCGGGCGACGGAGGACGCCTTGACCACGCCGTCCGCCGGGTCGGTGGCCCAGACCCGGGCCTCGCGCACCTGGCCGGCCCGGTCGCCGAGCGCGGTGGCCGTCGCCGTCGTGGCCGTGGCGTACACCAGGTCCAGCACCTTGCAGCCGCGCAGCGGGGCGACGCCCGAGGCGGTGTTGCAGACGGCGAGGTTGGCGAGCGCCGGGGTCGGGGCGATCATCCGGACCGGCCGGGCCCGCACCGTGCCGTCGCCGCCGACGACCTTCTCCGCGATGTGGAGCACGGTGGAGTTGGGCGTGGCGGGGGCGGTGGTCCGCACCGGGTAGGTGGGCGCGGCCGGGTCGACCTTCTCGAAGGTGGTGACGGTGCCGTCGGTGCGGGCCAGCGTGAAGCCGCCGGAGGACAGCGTGCCGGTCAGGGTGAGCGCCTCGGCGCCGGGTTCGGGCGTCCACGCCCCGGCGGCGGTGGCGGTGAATCCGGTCACCGAGCCGTCGGTCCGCACCACCTCGACCGAGGTGGGCGAGGTGCGCCGGAGCTGGACGTAGTCGCTGTCGGCGGCCTGGGCCACGCCGCCGGTCGTCCACTGCGGACCGAACGGCGCGACCTGGCCCTCCTGCCGGGCGCCGGCGTCCGGTTCGCGGGAGGAGGCGGTGCGGCTGACGGCGAGGTCCAGCGCGGAGGCGTCGGTCGTGGTCAGCTCGAAGTCACCGGTCAGCAGGTTCACCGAACCGGGGCCGATCTCCTCGGTGGCCGCGCCGTCCGCGCCGCGGTCGAGCACCAGGCGCACCGGTTCGGTAGGGGAGCTCCCTGTCGCGGCCGTGAAGACCGCCCGCAGGTCGATCGTGCCGTCCTCGGGCAGCGACCGCGCGACGTCCCACTGCAGATCGGGCGAGACCCCGCCGGTGGTCGCCACCGGCCAGGTGACCGCCGTGCCGCTCGCGGCGAGCACCGTGTCGGCGGCGGGCACCGTCCGCCAGGCGTCGGCCTCGCCGCGCCGGTACTCGAACCGGACCTGGGTGTGCTCGGGGGTGAAGGCCGCCGACAGCGGCACCCGGCCGGGGGTGCGCCGGCCGTCCGCCGGCGAGGTCACCGCGCCCCGGCCCGTCCTGAAGGTGTACCGGGTGACCGGGGAGAGGTTGCCCGCCTTGTCCTTCGTCCGCACGTGGAGCGTGTGCGGACCGACCGCGGACGGGGTGACGGTGACCGTGACGGGCCCGGTCGCGGGGACGAACGTGCCGGGCGGGTTGGTGTCCAGGCCGTACACGAAGCCCGCGAGGTCGGTGGTGCCGGCCACCGGGGTGAGCGTGAACGAGCCGGCCTCGCCCGCGCCGCCGGACCAGGTGCCGTCGGCCGGGTACTTCGCGGACGCCACGCCCGGTGCCCCCGGGACGGCGTAGTCGGTGGCGCAGACCGGCACGCCGGGGACCGGAGCGTTCTGCTCGCCCTGGACCAGGGCCGTCGCGGGGAGGAACCCCCAGGCGTTGGTGTAGCCGTAGTTGTTGTCCCGGTTGACCGCGTCGCCCTGGGTGTAGAGCCACCAGGTGTTGGTGTTCCCCTGGATCACCGGATTGGCCCGGCCCTGGACCTGGCAGACCCCCCAGATGTCGGACCCGAGGTTCATGGCGGTCACGTCGTCGAGCGGCGCGGCGTCCTGGATGTTCGCGAACATCGTCTGGGCGACGTAGGTGGCGCAGTGGTAGATCCTCGGGAACGGCCGCCCCTTGTAGTCCGTCACCGTCCGGGACTCCGCCGAGCACGGCGCCGTCGCCGCGCCCGCCGGCCCGGCGGGCACCGTCAGGCCGCCCACCAGCATCCCGAACGCGGCCAGACGGGCCGCCAGCCCCCATCGTGGTCGTCTCATCCTTCCGCCCTCCCGGCAGCGGCTCCCACCGCTGCCCGACGCGCGGTCACCGCCACCTCGGAACGGGGCGGCGCCGCTGCGGAGGACCGTACGGAGGGCCGCTTCGAGCCCGCTACGACACCGCTACGAGCACCATCGCCGCAGGTCGGCCGCGCCCCGGGCGGCTCGCCGGCGCCCCGAACGGACCGACCGCCGGCTCCGCGCCTTCCTCCCGGAGGGCGCGGGATGCCCGTGCGGCATGATGGGCGGGTGGATGACGAACCGTACCGGGGCGAGTTGACGGCGTTCTGCTACCGGATGCTGGGTCGTGCCACGATGCCGAGGACGTCGTGCAGGAGACGCTGCTGCGGGCCTGGAAGGCCCGCG